>JAGBTP010000005.1 GCA_017631255.1 Alistipes sp. | reverse complement strand
TGGTCACTCTATCCGAAACGCTGAGGGCAACGCTGAAACCGATGTTATCATCGTTCGCAAGGGCGGTAAGCTCACTATCAACGGCGAGGGTACCATCGAGGCTGTTTCTGGCAACGATGGCTTCACCATCATCTCTGAGGGTGAGCTCGTTATCAACGGCGGTACTTACAAGTCAGGTGTAGACGCTGACGGTGCAGCTAACGCTGTTATCTACGCTCGTGGCGAGGGTAATGTAGTCGTTAACGACGGTTACTTCCCTAACGATAACAACAGCCAATTCGTTCTTAACAAGAAGGATGCAGACCGCGCTACAACAGATATCAAGGTTTACGGTGGCCGCTTCGTAGGTTTCGACCCTATGAACAACGCAGCTGAGAACGCAGGTACCAACTTCGTAGCAGATGGCTTTGCGTCGTTCCTCGAGGGCGAGAACACCTATGTTGTTAGAGCATCAAAGGATTTCGAGATTAACGAGGAGACCAACACCTTCTACGCATACTCGGCTAATGGTCTTTTGAAGTGGAGCTGGTTGGCTAACAAGGCAAACAAGAATATGAACTTGGAGGTTATGGCAAACATCACTATGCCTTTGTACACCGTAGAGGAGGATGCCGCTAACGAGACCTACAAGTACACTACTACCCCTGTCACCATCACAGATGGCAAGCCTAATGGCAGCAACTGGGTTATCGTGGGTGGCTACGCTACCAGAAACTTCTACAACGATCGAGTAATTAATGGTAACGACAAGACTATTAGTGGTCTTACAATGTACTCTGAGGCGTTGATTACCGGTTTTATTGGCTGGGCTGAGAACAGCGAGGTTCGTAATCTCACATTCAACAACGCTACTCTCTACTCAACAAACCAGTACACTTCACCTCTTGCATATATGGAGGATGGCACTTTGGTAAGCAATGTACACACCAAGAACTCATACATTCGTGGTACAAGCTATGTAGCAGGTATTGCAGCTGAGGCGATGGATCACTACGACCACTTGAATAAGGGCCTTATGGATGATGTTGCAGCAGGCACACGAGTTCGTCGTATGCCAGTCCTTACCATTGAGAATTGTACTGTTGATGCTAATACAACTATTTATGGTACAGGAAAGAAAGTTGGTGGTATCGTAGGTCAGGGTTATGGTTGCGTTATTGTAAATTGCCGCAATCAGGCCGACATTACAGGTGGTGACGAAACTGGCGGTATCGCAGGACATTTCCGTGATTACCACCACGGTGAGTACGGCTACATTATCAACTGCACCAGCAAAGACTGCATTGTTAAGTCTAATGGCGCGGTAGGTGGTATCTGTGGCTATTTGCAGGAGGAACACGATGGTTCTTGCTGGATTGTTGGCTGTTATAGCAATGCAACAGTAGAGAGTCCAAAGTCTACCAAGGGCAGCTTTGCAGGTGTCACAGTTGGCGCTAACAAGATTTTGGGATGCTACGATAATGCAACAACATTCGATGCAGCTGCATTGAACGCTGAGATTGCAGAGTACAACACATTTGCAGCAAACTATGTCTTCTCTGCACACACTCATACTGCATATGACCAAGGCTATGAGCATAAGTACACTCCTGAGGATTGTATCTACAATGTAACTCTTCCACAGTGCACATTGTGGTAGTCGCAAGGCTACAGCATTGGCTGTAAAAACGATAGTGCCAGGGCTTTTGCTCTGGCACTATTATTATATATATGTATAGGTCAAGAAGTCGCTTTCGCTATCTACAACTGCTCGATATGCACGAAGGTATCCTCGGAGAAGTGGAGCGTTGGCTTGTGGTCAAACAAGCCAAACAGTGCGGAGCCAGAGCCTGACATCGAGGCATAGAGGGCGCCGTCAGCGAGAAGGCTCTGCTTGAGCGAGGCGATAGCTGGGTGAGCAGCAAGGATGTGGGGTTCAAAATCGTTCTTAACACTACCCTGCCACTGAGTGATTGGTCTCTTTAGCAGCTCCGCAAGGCTATGTGCAGGGAGTGCTGGTCGAACACCACGATATGCCTCCGCAGTAGAGACACCCTCCTCGGGTTTAACGACGACGAGCCACAAGCCCGCAAGGTCGACAGCGATGGGTTGCATAATCTCACCACGACCCGTGCATAGCTGTGCATCGTTATATACAAAGAATGCCGTATCGCTACCAAGTTCCGCTGCAAGTGTGACAAGAGTAGCACGGTCGAGGTGGAGGTCGAAAATATCATTTATAGCCACTATAACCGCCGTAGCATCTGACGAGCCACCGCCCAGGCCAGCACCAAAGGGCACTCGCTTATCGAGCGTGATATGCACGCCGCCAACGCCATAGCGCTCCTGCATAAGGCGCGCAGCACGAACACATAGGTTATCCTCCGCAGCACAGTCTACTGCGATGCCCGCAGCGGTAAATGTTACGCCCGTAGCGGCAAGCTCCACTGTCACAACATCGTACAGACCACGCACAGGGAACATAACGGTCTCGAGGTCGTGGTAGCCATCGGGTCTGCGGCGCAGGACATTGAGTCCGAGGTTTATCTTACAATTTGCATTGATAGTCATAATAGTTGTTATTGGTGCATTGCAAAACCAATATTTTGGCGTTGCACATAGCACAAAGGTACTAAATTTTCCTTTCTTCGGTATAGTTCTTGGGAAAGAATTATCGAACATTAAACTTTTACGACTATGAGACAGATAACATCACTCGGAGCAGCACTACTCCTATGTGCAGGAGCGGTGACAACCTATGCGCAAGCACAACAGCCTACACGAGAACTTACACGCGAGTGGCGCGATGGTGACTACATCGTGCGCCAATATATCGTTGCGAGCGACAGCGTGCAGAATAGCGAGTACGAGATTCACTACGCCATAAACTCCGCAACCACATCGCCCACATTCGACCAAAACGGCAGCGAGCTAAAGCGCCTCGACGCCTTCTTCGACGAGCTAAAGCGCGACACACTGCGCCACATAACGAGCATAGCAATCACAGGCTATGCCTCACCCGACGGCACTACGCAGTTCAACACCGAGCTAGCACGCCAAAGAGCACAGCAGCTGAGCACCATGCTCGACAAGCGCTATATGCTCAAGGGTCAGAACATAACTATCACCTCGCAAGTGGTACCCTGGAGTGACACCTCGGATGCCATAGAACACTCATCGCTCGATAATAGTGCGACGCTTCTGCGCCTTGTCAACTCGAACGAGCCGCCGATGACCATAGACCATAAACTAAAGCAGGAGGTGAAGGCTTGGGAGTGGCTCAAGGATGATATTCTACCCGATATGCGTCGTGCCGTGGTGGTGGTATCCTATACCGAGGACAAGACCGAGAGTAGCAGTGAGTATCTCCCCGTAGCGAGCCAGCCGACAGAGATAATCCTCGTCGAGGAGTGGCACGAGAGGCCTAAGGAGGAGCACCACAAACATAAGGACGCGCACCATAAAGCCGAGAACAAGGAGCACAAGCGAGGCAAGCTCCACCGCAATGTCGTTATCGTAGATGAGTGGGAGGGTGTGATAATTGACCTCGGAGCTGCATCTGAGGGCGAGGCACAATAGCACTTAAGAGAAGAATATGTAGGCTACGATACGGAATAAAGAGTCTAAAAATTTGCAAATGAAAAATCGTTTTATTATCTTTGCGTAATAGAAAATTTTTAACACATTATAATTATGGCAAATCTTAGATTCTTAAAGAAGGAGATCGACTACCGTTTGGAGGAGTTCGTATTCGACTGTCAGATGACCATTTTCGTTCAGCCTAACAAGGAGGAGCAGATCGTAGAGCTTATGCAGCGTGGCGTAGAGCTTCGCAACGCTCTCTACAAGATTGCTAACAACCCTGCTGAGCCTAAGAATCGCTCGCTCGTGAAGAAGCACTATGCTGCTATGCGTCGCGATATGGTTTCAAGCTTCGAGTCACTCTTCAACGACCTCAGCGAGGCTTGCAAGTAGTCTATCTACCTTAGACAAATTATAAGTTCAGCCACCCGATATGGGTGGCTGTTTTATTTGTATAGAGAGAGTAAGTCCTCCACTGGGCGATACCAGATATGCAATGAGGCTGTCAACATAATTGTTTGACAGCCTCATCATTATACCAATCGTCGCATTACTTGCTTACGGGCGTAAGCACAACATTCTCGTTTGCCTTCTTAGGCTCCTGACCCACAGGCTGCTTGCCCTCCATCTTACGCATAGGCATACCCTGAGGTGCAGCACCTGGCTTAACGATGCCATTTCCCTTAGGTGATAATGCTGCATCTACCTTCTTGATTGAAGGCATAGCCTTCTTCTCAGCAGCGATCTCCTCGTCGCTCTTGCCATACTTCACCGACTTGAGGCTGATAGTCATAACCACACCCTCGTTAGGAGCTACGGCCTTATTACCACGCTCACCATAAGCCAACGATGCTGGTAACCAAAGTGTAATGGTACCACCCTCGCCGATATTCTGGATGCCGTACTGCGAGCCCTTAATCATTGCACGACCGAGTACGATATCCAAGTTCTCAGCCTCGTTGAGCTGCTTGCGGATGTGGTTAAGGCGCATATCCTTAATCTGTGCATTCATCGTAGTGTCTGCCTCGGTCTTGTCGAGAGCCTCACGGAGCGATGCTACGCGCTTGTCGAGTGACTCAACAAGTGCACCACGCTGGGTGTAGACATCGTAGCTAAATGCCACAGTGTCACGAAGTGTACGAGGACGCACGCCGTTACCTGCAACATCAACACGATAGTAGAGCGTATCGTTCTCGACAACCATCATATTAACATCGCGCTGTGCTGCAACATCTGCCAACCACTCACGAGTTCTATCGGTCATATAGTTCTTGTAGCCCACCTGGAAATAGCCATTGAGACACTTGCGCATTGCATCCTGGCTGATGAGAAGTGCGCTTTCGTCGAGGGTGTCGCCCTCCATAGCCATAGCGTCGCCAATAGCCTTATACACCCAATACATATTCACCTCGAAGCCCATACGGCGGATATACTCAGCGATATCGTGACCGAAGTAGCGAGAGAGGTTCTCGCGTGAGAACTCACCATCGTCGAACAACTCTGGCAAGTTGGCACCCTCCTCAGCACCCATAGCCATACGCTTAGCCAATGTATAAGGACGCAGGCGCTCCTCCGAAAAACGGTTCATAGTCGCCTTATTGCTCTCGATAAACTGCATATCGACGCTCTCCTTAGCCATCTCAGCCTTCATTGCCTCGATAAGAGTCTCGTAGTCGAAGTCGATGCTCGTAGGCTGGAAGCGGAGGCCAAGGCCAATGTTCATAGCCACAGAGTACGAGAGCGTGTCCATCTCGAGCTCTGGGTTGTAGTATGCCCTGCCGGTGCCATTATCGAAGTGCATCTCTGGGCTCTTGCTGCCACACGACACTGCAAGTGCTGCCGCAACAATGAAAAATAATCTCTTCATACAGTAAAATTGGTTATTGTTTATCCTTCGTTAAAAATATTATCGTTTCTCCACATCGATGAGCCACATCTCGTAGTATAGCATCGTGTTTGGCTTCACGCCGAGTGAGTCACAACCTGCCGAGCCAAAAGCGAGAGTCGATGGCACCCACGCCTCGATATGACCACCCTCACCGATGAGTTTAGCAGCCTCGATGACACCACGCGACATACTACCTACATTAAGACGCACAGTGTCGGTGCGATAGTATGTCGTGTCGACAACCTCGCCCGCAACATCGAGCACACGATAGCGCATAAGCACCGTGTCACGGTTATTGCGAATGGTGTTCTTCATATCGCCAAGCGTATGTACCTTATATGTAAGACCCGAAGATGTAGCTACGAACCTTCTATCTGCCTTACGCAAATCGGCCAAGAACTGCGCCTCGTACTGCTTAACACGCTCGTAGATGTCGTAGTTCATATACTTCAAATATGCAGCACGCGCCTCCTCATCACGAAGGAGTGGCTGAGAATTGTAGGCATCGCGCAAACCCTCACATAGGGCCTCGACATTGAGCAATGAGTCGATGCCAAGGAGGTTGCGGCCAATATTAAGTCCCATAACATAGGACATCGAGTCGGCACTTGTCTGCATAACGGGGGCCTCCACCACTGTGGTGGTGCGGGTACCGCAAGATGTTGCTGCAAGGACGAGCAGAAGCACAAGGGCCGAAAGTATCTTTTTCATAAAGTATGTATTCTGTTTTTGATGGTTACTATTTCTGTGGCTCGGAATCTAATTTTTGCTCTCTTCGCGCCTCGAGAGCAATGAGTATTGAGCCGATAACAGCAGCCGTAGTAGAGGCTATCAGGATGGCAATCTTACCCATATCAATGAACTCCTGATGCGTATCCTTATCAAAAGCAAGGTTATCGACAAAGATAGACATCGTAAAGCCTATACCACCAAGACACGCTACGGCCACAAGCATTTTCCAAGTGGCGCCATCGGGTCTATCGGCAATGCCAAACTTAACGGCCAAGTAGCTAAAGAGCGAGATGCCAAGAGGCTTACCCACCACAAGGCCAAAGAAGATACCCATACCAATAGAGCCAACCTCTGGGGCGTATTCAAATATGTTAAAGTACTCGGCAGAAGGGATATGCACGCCCGCATTTGCGAGGGCAAAGATAGGCATAACGATGAAGTTGACATATGGCATAAGCAGGTGCTCCATACGGTGGCTCATACCCTGCGCACCATCCGAAATCTGCTTCATACGGCGCAGGTAGTAGAGGCGTGATTCCTCAGCCTCGTTCTCATCCTCAATCTTATCGGCATCGATTATGCGCTGCTCGATGATGTCGGCCTTATGAAGGTAGTACGAGCGGCTATAACGAGGCTTTGTAGGGATGAGCATAGCCATAGCAACACCCGAAATCGTTGCGTGAACACCCGAATAGTAGAAGAGAATCCACACGATGCAGGCTGGCACAAGGTAGGCCAACATACGAAACTCGCCCATACGACGCATAATGTAGATGCCCACCATAATCACCAATGCGATGCCAAGGAGCAACATATCTGGCGTCTCGCCATAGAACAGCGCAATGACAAAGATAGCACCGAGGTCATCGGCAACGGCCAATGCCGTAAGAAAGACTTTCAACGAGATAGGCACGCGGTTACCCAGGAGCGACATAATGCCAATTGCAAAGGCGATATCTGTAGCCGTAGGGATACCCCAGCCGTTAGAGACCATAGTGCCAGCGTTGAAGGCTGCGTATATAATTGCAGGGACGAACATACCACCCATAGCCGCAACAACGGGGAGGATAGCCTTCTTAGGCGTTGACAGCTCACCGTGCGATATCTCACGACGAATCTCAAGACCCACGGTAAAGAAGAAAATCACCATCAAGCCATCGTTGATTAGCTTCTCGAGGTTCATACCCTTAGGGAAGAGCATACCATCAATCGAGAGACCGAGCTGCATATGCAGCAAGTGGTGGTAGGCCTCAGCCGTAGCTGGCAAGTTGGCCAACATCATCGCGATAATAACGCAGACGATTAGCACAATACCTCCAGCCCAAGGTGCTTGCAAGAAGCTCTTGCCGTGCTGAGTAAGGATGTAGTTACGCTTTACCCTACCAAATTTCGTAAAGAATGACATTATCGTATCGTTTTTTAGTTTTAATTAGCTCCTACAACACATCTGGTGAGGGGTGGTTCTTAAGCGCCATAGCACACATATTGTATAGCAAGCGTGACGCAATGGCAGCATCGGTCTTATCCTCAAAATCGGGTACCACCTCCGTAAGGTCAAAGCCCACAATCTTGCGACCCGAATCTACTACCTTGCCAAGCAAGTAGACAACCTCAGGGAAACGCAGACCGCCAGCTACGAGCGTGCCGGTATGAGGTGAGCACTCGATGGTGAGACCATCAATATCGAGCGACACATATACATTTTCGGGTAGCTCGGCAACAATATCGTCGCAGATAGTCGACCAATTAACTCCCTCGAAGTGCTTAGACCATATAGTCTGACCCGTAAAGAGGCGTATGCGCTCATCGCTCATAGCCCTCTCCCACTCCTGTGGGCAGAATGCACGAACACCAACGCCAACGATGCGCTCCACGCCGCCGACATCGCGCAAGACATTGTGCATAATTGAGGCGTGCGAGTGGTCAAAGCCCTGATACTGCTCCCTGAGGTCGCAGCTCGAGTCAATGTGCAAGATACCGATTTTTGAGTGACGCTCCGCAACAGCGCGTATATTGCCATAGGCCGACGACTGGTCGCCGCCAACAAGGCCCACAATCTTATCCATATCGAGCCAATGCTTGGCCTGCTGGTATATCTTCTCGTTGACAAGGGCCGATGCCTCATTTACGCGCTTTAGGCGACGGGCATATACCAGGTTATCGATAGGCGTAGAGCCGAGGTCGTCGTTTACCTTGATGACGCGCTCAGCATCGGAGCGCAGACGGTGCGATAGGTCTTGAATCGAGTAATCAATCGGAGCTGTTGCGATACCCTTACGCCAGCTATATGGTGCCATAGGCTCGAAGAAGTCGATGCTGCGCGATGCCTCGATGATGGCATCGGGAGCATACGAGCTACCTCCACGCTGCGCAACGGTAGTATCCCACGGTGCAGAGATTAGCACCAAGGCTGCCTCCTCGGGAGAGAGGGGTATGCCGAAATAGTTACCATTATCTGGTATTGCAACATTAGGGTCAAACTTTTTATCAACCATACTCATAACAAGCAAATTATTAGCACTCGTGGGTGGGTCTACAAATTCACAAACCACGCGCGCTTCCCACATAAAAATAACACGCAAAAATAGTATTTTTTTTGTATATATTCGCTATCTTTGCTAAAAATTTAACAGCATAAAGTTCATCTATCGACCACTATGAAGATAATAATCGATAGTGCGATACCATATCTCGGTACTACGCTCGAGCCATACTGCGAGGTGGTGCGCATCGCAGGCGTCAAAATATCGCGTGACGATGTGCGCGATGCCGATGCTCTTATCGTGCGCACACGCACCAAGGTTGATTGCAAGCTACTCGAGGGCAGCAGCGTGCAGTTTGTAGCTACGGCAACAATCGGCAAGGACCACATCGACGAGGCCTACTGCCAGCACCAAGGCATAGCACTACACTCCGCCCCTGGATGCAATGCTCGTGGTGTATTGCAGTGGGTGGCAGCAGCGCTTAGGCATATAGTGATTGACGACGGCAGGCGACCACAAGATTACACCCTCGGTATTGTCGGTGTGGGTAATGTAGGCTCACTCGTATCGCATTATGCCAAGCTGTGGGGCTTTCGCGTTATGGAGTGCGACCCACCACGCCAGGCGCGCGAGGGTGGCGAGTTCTACTCCATCGAGGAGGTGGCGCGCAATGCCGATATCATCACACTCCACACGCCATTAGATGCAACCACACACCACATAATAAATGACCGCATACTCGCTACCTTGCGCCCCGAAGCAGTGATTCTCAACTCCTCACGAGGCGGCGTAGTTGATAATGCTGCGGTGAGCGCGTCGTCGCACCGCTACATATTCGATGTTTGGGAGGATGAGCCACTCGTGAGCGCAGAGGTACTGCAACGAGCAACGCTCGCAACACCACATATTGCGGGCTACACGATTCAAGGCAAGGCAAATGCCACAGCGATGTGCGTAAGCGCATTAGCCCGACATTTCAAGTTACCTATCGAAGGTTGGTATCCCGAAGAGATTAGTCGCACCGAGCCTCGTGATATATCGTGGGAGGAGATGTGTAGCGCCATAACGCACTACATCGACCTCGATGCACTATCTGCCGCCCTCAAGGCCAATCCTTCGGAGTTCGAGGCTATGCGCAATAGTCCTAATTCGCTGAGAGAGGAGTATTTTTAAGGCGTTCCGCAAAGCCCCCCCTTCGATTAGCAGAGTAACATTTAGTCAACACAAAAAACAATATAGGCTACCCCGATATGGGATAGCCTATATCTATTATTTGTCGGAGCGATTACTCCAAGTTCATCTGGTCGATGAGAGCCTGTGTCTGTGGCTTGTGACCACGGAAGTTAACATAGAGCTCCATAGGATGAGCGTGACCACCCTTCTCCAATACCTCGTAGCGGAACTTATCGGCTACCTCCTCAGAGAAGATACCCTTCTCCTCGAAGTATGAGAAGGCATCAGCTGCAAGCACCTCAGCCCACTTGTAACCATAGTAACCAGTTGCATAGCCACCGCTGAAGATGTGAGTAAAGGCAGGACCCATAGCGCAACCCTCAACAACAGGAACTACGACAGTAGGCTTAAGAGCCTCAAGCTCGAATGCCAACACATCGCCCTCGTAAGGAGTTGTGATTGAGTGCCAAGCCATATCAAGCATACCGAATGAAAGCTGGCGGATGTTGAAGTAAGCAGCGAGGTAGTTCTTCGCAGCGATGAGCTTCTCAACGAGCTCTGCTGGCATAGCCTCACCTGTCTGGTAGTGCTTAGCCCAGAGGTCGAGGTACTCCTTCTGAGTAGCCCAGTTCTCCATAATCTGTGATGGGAGCTCAACGAAGTCGCGCTTAACAGATGTACCGTTGATAGACTCGTACTTACCCTTAGCAAGGATACCGTGCAAGCCGTGACCGAACTCGTGGAGGAAGGTAGTAAACTCGTCGAAAGTAAGAAGTGATGGAGTGTTAGCAGTAGGCTTAGTAAAGTTCATAACGAGCTGCACCAAAGGACGCTGCTCAACACCGTTCTTAGCCTTAACACCACGGAACTCTGTCATCCAAGCACCCTGACGCTTAGACTCGCGTGGGAAGAAGTCGAGGTAGAGGATTGCAAGCATCTGGCCATCCTTGTCCTTAACTTCGTAAGCAGTAGCCTCAGCGTGGTAGGTCTCGATCTCAGGAGCTGGAGTGAAGGTAAGGCCATAGAGCTTACCAGCAAGCATAAAGACTGCCTCCTTAGCGCTCTCGAGCTGGAGGTAAGGCTTGATCTGCTCGTCGTTGATAGAGTACTTAGCCTCCTTGAACTTCTCGTTCCAGTAGCCCCAATCCCAAGGCATAAGCTCGCCCTCAAAGCCATTCTCGCGAGCAAAAGCAGTAACAGTAGCTACATCCTTCTTAGCGTAGTCGAGGGTAGCCTCGCAAAGCTCATTGAGGAAGCCGTTAACAGTAGCACGGTTCTCAGCCATACGATCCTCAAGTACATAGTCTGCGTAGCACTCATAGCCGAGGAGCTGAGCAATCTGGAGGCGCAAGTTAGCAATCTTACGAATGTTCTCCATATTGTCGAACTCACCACCCTTAGCACGAGTGTTATAAGCCTTGTAGAGCTGCTCCTTAAGGTCACGCTGCGATGAGTAGGTCATAAATGGACCATAGCTTGGTGCGTCGAGGGTAACAGTCCAACCCTGCTCACCACGAGCCTCAGCCTCAGCTGCAAGACCCTCCTTCACAAAGTCAGGAAGCTCAGCAACCTTGCTCTCGTCGGTGATGTTGAGCGAGAAAGCATTGGTAGCAGCGAGTGCGTTCTGACCGAACTGGAGAGTAAGGTTAGAAAGCTCGGTAGTGTACTGACGGTACAACTCCTGAGCCTCACCCTCGAGAAGAGCACCCGAACGAGCGAAGCCCTTATAAGTCTCCTCCAAGAGCTGACGATCCTCAACATCGAGGTTGAGTGACTCGCGCTCCTCGTAAACAGCCTTCACACGAGCGAAGAGCTCAGGGTTGAGCGATACATCATTCGAGAGAGCAGTGAGCTTAGGGGTAACATTGAGAGCGATCTGCTGCATCTCTGCGTTAGTGCAGCAGTTGTTAAGCACGAAGAAGAGGCCCGATACACGACCGAGGAGCTCACCTGCCTGCTCCATAGCTACGATAGTATTCTCGAAGGTAGGAGCCTCAGGGTTGTTGATGATAGCGTCGATATCGGCACGATTCTGCTCGATAGCGTAGTCGAACGCTGGCTCGTAGTGCTTAAGCTCGATCTTTGAGAATGGAGGGGTCTGGTATGGTGTATTCCACTCCTCCAAAAGCGGGTTATTAGCAAGCGAGTTGTCAGACTGGCAGCTTGCAAGACCCATAGTCAATGCTGACATAATAAAAAGAAGTTTTTTCATAGTAATTATTTAGATGATAATAAAGATTTCCTCATTTACTTACCTTGGTGCGCGAGGTCTACTCCTACTCGACGCCCTCCTTACGAGGCATCATCTTAGGAGCCACAGGCTTGCGAACAACAGCACGACCTGGCTCAGCATCGAGGGCCTCGAGTGCCAACTCCTCAGGTGCAACCTCCTCCTCAACTGCTACCTCTGGCTCATTCCAAAGGCCACGAGCCTTGAGCATAGCACTCTTATCTGGGTCAGCACCACGGAACTTGCGATACATCTCCATACCACCACGCTGGCCACCCTGTGCAAGGAGGTCGTAGCGGAAGCTCTTAGCAAGCTCCTTATCGCAGATGTCGCGCGACTGTGCGAAGGCTGCAAAGGCATCCTTATCCAACACCTCAGCCCAGAGGTAGAAGTAGTAGCCCGATGAGTAGCCACTGTTGAAGATGTGTGCGAAGTAGGTATAACGATAGCGAGGCTCGATCTCTGGGATAAGACCACGACGAGTTGCAAGGTTATACTTCTCGAAGTCGTTGATATCCATATCGGTATAGCTCTCGAGCGAGTGGATATCCATATCGATAAGTGCCGCAGCAGCGAGCTCCGTTGTTGTGAAGCCCTGATTGAAGAGCGACGCGTTCTGAATCTTAGCGATAAGGTTGTCCGAGATTACCTCGCCGCTCTTGTAGTGCGTAGCGTACTCCTTCATAATCTCTGGCTCGAAGGCCCAGTTCTCCATAATCTGAGATGGGAGCTCAACGAAGTCACCCTCAACCTCCGAAAGACCACGATAGCGAACATCTGCAAAGAGGCAGTGGAGAGCGTGACCAAACTCGTGGAACATAGTCTCCGCCTCGTCGAATGAGAGGAGCGATGGAGTGTTGCCCACAGGAGGTGTGAAGTTACATACGACGCCTACAACTGGTGCCTTACGCTTGCCGTCAACATAGCGCTGCTCAACGAAGTTACCACACCAAGCACCGCCGCTCTTAGACTTGCGTGGGTATGGGTCGAGGTAGAGGACACCGAGGTGCGACTGGTCGTGGTCGAGCACCTGATATACGCTACACTCCTTGTGGTAGCGAGGCGCTGTGATTGGACGGAAGGTGATGCCATAGAGACGGTTAGCGAGATAGAACATACCATCACGAACATTGTCGAGTGAGAGGTACTGACGAACAGCCTCCTCGTCGAGCTGATACTTCTGCTTGCGTACCTGCTCAGCGTAGTACCACCAATCCGACTTCTCGAACTCTGCATCTGGATAATCCTTTGCGAACAACTCCTTCATAGCCTCAAGCTCACGCTTTGCAGACTCGAGCGCTGGCTCGAAAATCTCATCAAGGAGCTTATATACAGCCTCAGGGTTACCCGCCATCTGGTCAGCAGTAACATAGTGAGAGTAGGACTTATAACCGAGGAGGTTAGCCTTCTCAACACGGAGGCGAGCCATATCCTTAGCAAGCTGCTTGTTATCGTACTCGTTGTCGTTGTTGCAACGCATCAAATAGCCGTTATATAGCTGACGACGGAGATCACGATCCTTGCTATATGTGAGGAATGGGAGCATACTTGGCTTATCGAGAGTGAAGACATAACCCTCCTTGCCCATCGACTTAGCGCACTCCTGAGCCTGGTTACGCACGCCCTCTGGAAGGTCAGCAACCTGCTGAGCGTTGAGTTCAAGGAAGAAGCTACCATTCTCGGTGAGAAGGTTGTTACCAAAGCGGATAGAGAGGTCCGAAAGCTCCGAATTAATCTGCTTCAAACGCTCCTTGTTGCTACCCTCGAGCAAAGCACCCGAACGCACAAAGTCGTTATAGGTCTTCTCCACAAGGCGCATCTGCACATCGTCCAAACCGAGACTGTGACGCTTGTCGTAAACAACCTTAACGCGCTGGAAGAGTGCGTCGTTGAGCATAATGGTATTGAAGTGTGTCTCGATGCAAGGCATAATGCGATTCTGAACCTCCTGCATCTCAGCGTCGAGGTCCGAAGATGAGAGCATACCGAAAATGAGACTAAGCTCTGAGAGCTTGATGCCCGCATTGTCAAGAGCAACGATAGTATTCTCGAACGAAGGCTCTGCCTCGTCGTTCACGATAGTATCGATCTCTGCGTTGTGCATAGCCATAGCCTCGTTGAAGGCAGGCTCGTAATGGTGTGTGCGAATTTTATCAAATGGAGGCACACCAAACTCCGTTGTCCACTCCTCGAGCAGCGGATTAGAGCTGTCGACGATAGTGTCGCTACCACACGATAGATTCATAGTCATAGCAAACAATAATGACGATAATGTTAAAAGGCGTTTCATCTATAATATTTTTTAATTAACTTTGCAAAGTTAAACAAATTATTGGCAATGCAACTATTTTATGCTCCCGAAATTACACTTCCGTTATACACATTGTCGGAAGAAGAGTCGAAGCACTGCGTCAGAGTGCTGAGAATGAAGCGAGGTGACGAGCTCCATATAACCGATGGTAGAGGCAATATGTATCGCTGTAAAGTGGTGGATGACAATGCAAAACGATGCACCGTGGAGGTTGTTCACACCACTCCAAACTACGAGCCTCTGGCCTATGAATTGGTGATGGCCGTAGCCCCCACAAAAAATATCGACAGGTACGAGTGGTTTTTGGAAAAAGCTACCGAAGTGGGCATTTCCGAGGTATATCCGCTCGAGTGCGACCATAGCGAGCGCCGACAGATTAAGGTCGAACGCGAGGAGAAGGTTATCACAGCAGCGGTTAAGCAGTCGCTCAAGGCCTACCACCCTACGCTGCACGATATGACCCGTTTTCGTGATGTTGTGACGATGCCGTTCGAGGGACAGAAGTTCATCGCACACTGCAACGACAGCCTCGGAGAGAGGGAATATTTGGGAAAACTCGTAGAAAAAGGGGGCCGAAGCCTAATTTTAATCGGTCCAGAGGGCGATTTTTCGGAAGAAGAGATTACCTTTGCACTCAATAACGGATTTAAGGCTATCTCCTTGGGCAAGGAGCGTCTGCGCACGGAGACGGCAGCACTCATAGCAACGGTGATAACCTCGACCATTAATAAGTTATAACCCAATACTTTATAAACAAAATGTTTTTGTACACATTACTTGCAGCAGCAGTAGCTGTTGTAGTGGCGTTGTTTGTTACCCCGCTCAGGCAGAAGGTGTGGGTGGCAACGGGCGTCATTGCTACTGCCGCCATTGCGGCCATAGCGCTTGCGGTTATGGCATTCTCAAACGGAGCGATTACGCTTGCCGAGTTCTCTACCCCGCTACTCGGTGGCGAGAGCATATCGGTCGATAAGCTATCGTCGCTCTTCCTTGTTATCATTGCCGTAGCTTCAGTGGCTACGGTGCTCTACTCGAAGGGGTATGTCGAGGGCTACCTCGAGCGCTTCTCTCCTGCCCACATCTCGCTCCATTACACGGCACTGGTGATGCTCGTGGTGTCGATGATGATGGTGGTGATGTCGAGCGGCGGCTTCTCGTTCCTCTTTGCTTGGGAGCTGATGACCATCGCATCGTTCATCCTCATTCTCTTTGAGGCGGAGCGTCAGGATGTGCGCCGTGCAGCGCTCAACTACCTGGTGATGATGCACATAGGCTTTATGTTCCTTGTCATCGGATTTGTACTGTTGTACAATGTCACAGGTTCGGCAAACTTCGCCGCTATCGAGCACTATTTTAAGGTGCAGGCACCGCTGCCGCTGTTCGTCATCCTCTTCATCGGTTTCGGTATGAAGGCGGGCCTCTTCCCTATGCACATCTGGCTCCCTGAGGCGCACCCAGCAGCTCCATCGCATGTGTCGGCAATTATGTCGGGCGTGATGATTAAGACGGGTGTCTACGGTATTATGCGCCTTATGCAGGCTATCGACCACAATGCCGACCTGCTCTACACCATTGGTCTTATCGTGTTGCTTTCGGGTATCGTAACGGGTCTCTGGGGCGTTATCTTCGCCGCTATGCAGAACGATATCAAGCGTCTGCTTGCATATTCAAGTATCGAGAATGTGGGTGTTATCCTCATCGGTCTCGGTATTGCAGCCGTGGGTCACGCTGCTGGTAGCAACCTCATCGGTATGTGTGGTTTGTGCGGTGCGCTGCTACACACCGTAAACCACTCGCTCTTCAAGACAATGCTCTTCTTTAGCGCTGGTAACATCTACTCGAAGCTCCACACTACGGCAATGAACCAGATGGGTGGCCTTGCTAAGCATATGCCTATCACAGCAATTTTGATGCTCTTTGCAACGGTTGCGATATGCGCCTTGCCACCACTCAACGGCTTCGTATCGGAGTTACTTATTTATATAGGTATGTTCAATGGCGTAAGCGATGGTCACGAGGTGCTCTACTCGGTGGCAGGCATCATCGCCTTATCGCTCATCGGTGGTATCGTGGTATTGGCATTCACCAAGCTCTATGGCGTAGTATTCCTAGGCTCACCACGCTCGACATATGTGGCTGAAAGCACCGAGGTAGACAACCTTCGTATCGGCGCTATGGCTATCCCTGCCGTACTTATCCTCTTCATCGGCCTCTTGCCTCAGTACGCTATCCGCCCTATCACAATGGTTGCGGAGGCTATCTCTGGCTCGGCAAATACCATTGCTTTGAACCACTTTGCCCCAACACTCGAGGCTCTTAGCGCATCGTGCTGGGTGCTTATCGCAATTATATTACTACTCTATGTCCTCAAGCACCGCTTGCAGAGCACTGCAACAATCACCGAGGGTCCTACCTGGGGTTGCGGCTTTACGGCTCTCAACACTCGTATGCAGTACACCGGTGAGTCATTCTCGGAGGGCTTGGAGAGCATCGGTAAGCCTCTTATGAAGGATACGGTTGACGGTCGTGCTGTGGATAAGGGCGAGATATTCCCAACGCCACACAACTACCGCATCGTACACAAGGATAAGGTCGACTCGCTGCTTGGTCAGTGGTGGGTGAAGATGCTACACCACTTCAATGCGTGGGTTATGCGTTTGCGCACAGGTCGCGTGAACAACTACATCACCTTCGCCCTCGCATTCTTCATCGTTGTACTCGTACTCACCATCGTTGGTATACTCTAACCTAATCGATTCGCTATGTTAGTAAAGATACTAAATACACTACTTATGGTTGCGATCGCGCTCTCAATCACAGGCGTGATCAACCGAACACGCGCACTGCTGGCCGGTAGAAAGGGTATTCGCTTCTTCCAGCATATCTATAACGCCCACCTGCTACTCAGAAAGGGTGCTGTCTACTCTACCACCACAACTGCGCTATTCCGCATCGCCCCAACCGTCTACCTCGGCTCGGCAATGCTTGCACTACTCTTTATCCCTGTTGCCAACCTTGAGCCTATGCTCTCGTTCCACGGCGACATCATCCTTGTAGCATATCTGCTCGCTCTGTCTCGCACCGCTATCATCCTTGCAGCGATGGACACTGGTAGTTCGTTCGAGGGTATGGGTGCTGCGCGTGAAGCGCTCTATGGTGCTCTCGTTGAGCCAGCACTTATGATGGGTATGGCAACACTAGCCCTCTTCTGCGGCTACTCGTCATTTGCCGAAATCTTCTCTACGGCGCAGGAGCTCAATATGAACCTTACCATCGTACTACTCCTTGTGGCGTATGTATTCTTCATTGTGATGGTAATCGAGGCTGGTCGTGTGCCTGTGGATGACCCAAAGACCCACCTCGAGCTTACGATGATTCACGAGGTTATGTGCCTCGACTACTCGGGTGTGGATATGGGTATGATTCACATCGCTGGCTGGTTCAAGAATGCAATATTTGCAACTATTGCGGCTAATGCTGTTGCCGTAGCCATCTCGTTTAATTGGTGGTTTGCAACACCTCTTGCGGTGCTCGCTACGGGCATCACCATCGGCTTTATGGAGTCGCTGCGTGCACGCAACAAGCTCTCACGCAACATCACCTACATCCTTACGATTGTGGCGATGGCAGCACTTGTGCTCCTGACCGGATTCTTACTAATACAGAACATCGAAATTTAGGAGATATCGCACTATGATACTTTCACTCATAATACTATACACACTAACGCTCATCTATCTGTCGATAGCCGACCGTTTCCGTAACCACGCAACGATACTGGCCATTCAGGGATTCCTCCTCTTTGGTATCGCTATTGCGCGTATGCACGAGTTTCACCCTGTGGAGCTTAGCTTCATCATCGTCGAGACGCTCATCTTCAAGGGCGTGGTTATCCCAGCAATCTTGATGCATGTGATTAATAAGACGAAGATTAACCGCATACACTCAGCCTCGTCGCAGTTCGGTGCGCTGACAATGTCGATCATCGCACTTGTGGCCAGCTGCACCATCACATACTATATGGCCGATGACCGCACCGATATGATCTTCTTCGGCGTGTCACTCTATGCGCTGCTTTCGGGCCTCATTCTCATCGTTATGCGTAAGCGTATCTTCGCCCACCTGGCAGGCTTCCTCGTTATCGAGAATGGTGTGTTCCTCTTCTCGATGGCTATCGGTGTTGAGTTCCCGCTACTTATCAACATCGCCATTATGATCGATATCCTAATCTCTATCCTCATCCTCGGTATGTTCCTCCGCCGTATGAACGACGACATCCACACCGATGAGGCAGATGCTCTAACCTCAATTAAAGACTAACGGCTATGGAAATGCTTGTATATATCATTCTCTCGTTGCTACTTGCCGTAGCGCCATTTTTCGTTCGCACAGAGCGCGGAACACGCCTTATCGCAGGAGCCTTCCTCCTCGTTCAGGTGGCGGCAATAGCGTTGACCATCATCTTCGGTCGCGTAGATACGGTGATGCTCGCTATCTTCCGTGCCGACACCATCGCCGTAGTGTTCCACATACTTATGACCCTTGTGCTGGGCTTTACGCTCCTGCACTCATCGTCATACCTCAGGGCTGAGGGCGTGTCAACAAACTCGTACAAGACCTATTACACGCTGCTTATGCTCCTTGCCGTGGCGATTAGCTGCGTCTACTACTCGGACAATGTGGCGATGACTTGGGTATTCCTCGAGGCTACGACCATCTGCTCGGCAGGTATCATCTACCACCGAGAGTTTAAGCAGTCGCTCGAGGCTACTTGGAAGTATATCTTCGTATGCTCAACAGGTATCGCTATGGCATACCTCGGCATCTTGCTCCTCTCTACCGTAGCACAGCACGGCGCACTCGACTATGCGTCGATTAAGGCCGTAATCGCTGAGGGCAATCCACTATATCTCAAGGTGGCGTTCTTGCTTATCGTCGTAGGTTATAGCTGTAAGATGGAGATCTTCCCACTCTACACCGTTGGCGTCGATGCAAACTATGCAGCACCAGCACCAGCGTCGGCCTTCATCTCTACGGCACTTGTAAACGCTGGTTTCATCTCAATCTACCGCATCTACTCGCTTTATGCCGCTGCGGGTGAGGTATTCGTATGGGCACGCCATCTGCTTATCCTCATCGGTATCCTCTCGCTTGCCGTAGGTGCTATGTTCCTTCGTCGTACGAACAACTACAAACGATTCCTCTCATACTCGACAGTTGAGAATATGGGTATCGTAGCGATTGGTATGGGTATCGGCGGCGTAGCACTCTGGGCTGCGGTGTTCCATGTCATCTGCCATACCTTAGTTAAGAGTTCGATGTTCTATCAGGTGGGCATTATGCGTCACATCTACGATAGTTACAGCATCAACCGCGTGGGTAACTATATGAACATCAACCGTGTGGGTGCAATAGGCTTTATCCTCGGCACTCTTGTACTTCTTGCCTTCCCACCATCGCCACTCTTCGTGTCGGAGGTAATGATCTTCTCGGAGATTGTATCGGTGGGTAGCTGGTGGTTGCTTGGCGTGATGCTTATCCTTATGTGCGTGGTTATCTACTCTATCTGGAGCCGCACGCTACGCCTTGGCTACCACTCGAATCAGGACGAGTTGCACCTCTCGGAGGTAAATCGTCGTCTGTCGTACTCGGCAGCGGTACTCCTCCTTGTAGCTATCGTACTCGGCATCTGGCAGCCTGAGATTCTTAAGGAGGCTATCGACAACATTGTAAACATCGGATAACGCTATGAAACTATACCATATAACAAATAATAGAGAGGGAGCAATCGCCCTTAGCGATATCCCCGTAGTGGAGTATCTCGACCTCTACAACGACCTCAAGGAGCGTATGTCGGATGTGCGCTACCACATAGGTCACTACTTCGCAACAGAGATTGAGAACGGCCTTCGTTTCTTCCTAATCCTGCTCGACGACCTCGGCTCAGAGGTGCTCGTGACATCGTTCATCCCCGACTATTATAGCGAGGGCCTGGCATCACTTACGGCGGTGCACCCACAGTTCCATCCCTTTGAGCGCGAGATGCACGAGCTCTACGGCATACCGTTCGACAGCCACCCTTGGCTTAAGCCTTTGCGCTTTAGCCACGACCGCAGAGATAAGAACTCGACAATGGACTCATACCCATTCTACTCTATCGAGGGCGACGAGCTCCACGAGGTGAATGTGGGTCCTATCCACGCAGGCATCATCGAACCAGGTGCCTTCCGCTTCATATGCGATGGCGAGCAGGTGCTCCACCTCGAGATTGCACTCG
This sequence comes from Alistipes sp., assembly GCA_017631255.1. Lineage (GTDB taxonomy): Bacteria > Bacteroidota > Bacteroidia > Bacteroidales > Rikenellaceae > Alistipes. The sequence goes on along the minus strand of JAGBTP010000005.1, from coordinate 2,156 downwards.
GCTACCAGCATCGTGGTGTCGAGGGCGAGATGGTACGCACCGACAACCGCCTCCGCCAGACCCTTATCGCTGAGTCTATTGCAGGCGATACGGCTATTGGTCACACTACGGCCTATGCGGAGATTATCGAGAAGTTCTCAGGCGTGGAGATATCGAAGGAGCTGAGCCTCGAGCGTATGATTGCCCTCGAGCTTGAGCGTATCGCGATGCACCTTGCCGACACCGGAGCTCTCGCTACCGACATCGGCTTTCAGTTGTATCAGGTGGCGTGCGAAGCACTGCGTACCGTGACCATCAACAGCACACAGGCGTGGTGCGGCAACCGCTTCGGCAAGAGCCTCATCCGCCCTCTCGGAACCAACCACCCACTTACAAAGGCTAAGGCGGAACTTATCGCAAAAAATATTGCCGATGTTCGTTGTAGATACAATGAGCTTAGAGAGGATATTCTCGAGTCGCCAACACTCCTTGCCCGCTTCGAGCAGTGCGGCCTCGTGCCAAAGAGTGAGATGGAGCGCATCGGTGGCGTGGGACAGGCGGCGCGTGCGAGTGGTCTCCTTCGTGACCTGCGCTTTACACACCCATCGGGCTACTATGCAGAGATGACGCATAGGCCTATAATCAAGCAGGAGGGCGATGTGATGTCACGCCTTGCAACACGCCTCGACGAGGTGATTCAGAGTGCTGAGTATGTTGAGAAGCTACTTGCTTCGTTCTCTCCATCCAAGGCTATGCCTCTGCCAAACTACAACTCCGACCTCAAGGGCGAAGCTCTCGCCTTCTCGCTTGTCGAGGGCTGGCGAGGTGAGATATGTCACGCAGCAATCACAAACAGCGAGGGCAGGATTGTGAAGTACAAGGTCAAGGACCCAAGCGTACACAACTGGCTGGGCCTTGCTATCGCCGTACGCTCAGAGGGCATCTCAGACTTCCCTATCAACAACAAGAGTTTTAACCTCTCCTACTGCGGCCACGACTTGTAGGCCTGCGGGAGATTACGATATAATATTATGCTATTTGGAAAAGCAAAGATATTGCGTAGCCACGGCTGGCAATATATCCCCGACCTCGATGCCGTAACCCTCACAGAGGAGTTTCGCGGCTTTCCAATACTTACTGACACAGCAGACAAGGGCGACATCGAGCGCGCTGCAAAGATATGCCCTACGGGTGCGATAACAACAGCACCGCTGACGCTCGATATGGGCAAGTGTCTCTTCTGTGGCGAGTGCCAGAAGTGCGCACCTAAGAATATTCGTTTTACGAACCAGCACCGCATCGCTGCCACACGCCGTGAGGACCTTGTGGTTAAGGTGGGCGACACGGAGCCTAAGTTCGACACAGCGGCGATACGCCCCGAGATTGCAAAGTACTTCGGACAGACACTTCAGCTGCGCGAGGTATCGGCAGGTGGCGACTGCTCGGTGGAGATGGAGCTCAACGCTACGGGTAATGTGAACTTCGACTTTGGTCGCTATGGTGTAGGCTTCACCGCGTCACCACGACACGCCGATGGTCTTGTGCTCACAGGTCCTATCAGTGCCAATATGGCCGAGGCGCTCGACATCTGCTACAACGCCATTGCAGAGCCTAAGATTCTCGTCGTATGCGGTTCGGAGGCCATATCTGGAGGTTTGTATGCCGACAGCCCTGCGGTTGACCGCTCGTTCCTCGACAAGTATCATGTCGACCTCTGGTTGCCTGGTGCGCCAACGCATCCGCTGTGTTTCATCGACGGCATTACACGCCTAAGAAAAAAGTATAAATAGTGCAGTGATATAGCGATATAAGAATTTTTGTTATATTTGCAGTTGCAACGAAAACTAAAACACTAAACATATGAACGCTATTGTAAAGAATGATTTTCAGTTTGAGGGACAGAAGGGCCACTATGTAGGTAAGGTACGCGATGTGTACAACATCAACGACGAGTATCTGGTAATGGTTGTTTCTGACCGTATCTCAGCATTCGATGTAGTGCTCCCAGCGGGTATCCCATTCAAGGGTCAGGTGCTTAACCAGATTGCTGCTAAGTTCCTCGACGCTACGAGCGACATCCTCCCTAACTGGAAGATTGCAGTGCCAGATCCAATGGTTACCGTAGGTCACCGCTGCGAGCCATACAAGGTTGAGATGGTTATCCGTGGCTACCTTTC
>JAGBTP010000054.1 GCA_017631255.1 Alistipes sp. | reverse complement strand
GAGGTCCCACTTGTTGACCACGATTACGCAGCCCTTGCGGTTGCGAACGATGAGGTTGTGGATGTTGAGGTCCTGTGACTCGATGCCCTGCTCAGCGTCGAGCATAAGGATACAGATATCCGAGTTCTCGATAGCGCGAATCGAGCGCATAACAGAGTAGAACTCGAGGTCCTCGGTAACCTTACCCTTCTTACGCATACCTGCGGTGTCGATAAGGTAGAAGTCCATACCGTACATATTATAACGCGTGTGGATAGAGTCGCGTGTTGTGCCCGCTACATTGGTCACAATATTACGCTCCTGTCCTAACAACGCATTTGTCATAGACGATTTACCAACATTTGGGCGACCTACGATGGCGATGCGAGGAAGCTCTGCGTCGTACTCCGCAGAGGTGTCCTCTGGGAGGTTGGCAAGGATTGCGTCCATCATATCACCGGTACCGCTACCCGACATTGAACTGATGCAGAAAGGCTCACCAAGGCCGAGGGCGTGGAATTCGTGTGAGTAGTAGATGAGGTCGTAGGTGTCGACCTTGTTACATACGAGCATTACGCGCTTACCCGAACGGCGGAGGATGTCGGCCATCATCTCATCGAGGTCGGTGATACCAGTGCGCACCTCCACGAGGAAGAGGATGAGGTCTGCCTCCTCGATTGCGAGCATCACCTGACGGCGAATCTCGTCCTCGAAGATATCATCCGAGTTTACGGTATATCCACCAGTGTCGATTACCGAGAACTCCTTACCATTCCAGTCAGTCTTGCCATAGTGGCGGTCGCGCGTTGTGCCGGCAGTCTCATCGACGATAGCCTGACGCTGACCCACGAGGCGGTTAAAAAGTGTTGACTTGCCCACATTTGGGCGACCTACGATTGCAACCAAACTCATATGCTACTCTCTGTGTTATATATCTTATAGATATCGTTGTTACATAATTCGGTGCAAAGATAATCTAAATCATCGAATTTTGGAAACTTTATAAAATATTTACTCGATATTTTGGTTTATTTAGTTAAAATGAGTATCTTTGAAGGATTATCGGGGCGTAGTACCGAGGTGAAATGTAGAGCAAAGTTGAAAAAGAGTTATGAAGCGTATATATAAGATTAGTGTGGTGGTCACTTTGGTGCTGCTTACTTTGGTCTCTGTCGAGCGCGCATCGGCACAGGGTAGCGCGCATAGTTACGACCTATCGGACTATAATGTGGTGAGCGAGCGAGGCATCATTCATACCGAGTGGGGTGTTGGCGTAGGTGGCGTATTCACGCTTGCAAGGCCTATAACCGAGGGTGTCGACATCGCTCCACGCATCGGCCTTCAGGGTCACCTCGATATGGCCGTCTGTTTTGGTCAGAACTTCGCCATTGAGACTAAGATTATCTACGGTGGCGGCTCGATGGATGTCAGGGCGCAGTATGTCGACAGTGGAGGCGTTATGCGTAGCTTTGATAAGCGTGTCAAGACCCGTACAATGGATATTCCCGTGCTGCTGTCGGCAAGAGCCTTGAATAGCCGCCTGAGGTTTAACGCAGGTGTTATGTTTACGGTTCTGTCACGAGGTGAGTATAACGAGGGCAACGATGTAATGATGTATGGCGCCGTAGCCCCCACCTTTAATCTTACGGCAGGTATGGGTGTGTGCATCACGCGCAACTTTATGCTCGAGGCACGCTATATCTTTGCGTTGCAGACCACAGCCAACCAGATTAATGGCTCACAGCAGTCGCCAGGCCTGGAGTTCGATAGTCGCTACGATAGGATTGTGGCGGGCGTAACGGTACTCTTTTAACCGTGCGTAGTAGGAAATTGATAAGAAGAGAGAACAATATATGAGTGAACAGATATCGAAAGAGATATTGGTAGAGGGTGTCGATGCGCGCGAGTTGTATGGCGCGCAGGATGCCTACCTTGAGCAGATGCGTGAGCTATGCCCTAAGGTTAAGATTGTGGCACGCGGCGAGCGCATCAAGGCTCTTGGTGCTAAGAGCGATGTGGCGGCCTTTGAGCGAAGGATGAATGCCCTTGTGGATTACTATATAAAATTTGGACACATATCATCCGAGGTGGTGTCGCAGGCCTTCTCCTCAAGTCTTGAGGAGCTCACCACCGAGCCGCCTACGGTCGACAAGGATGTCATCGTCTATGGTAACAATGGTGCTATCATCCGTGCTCGCACGGTCAACCAGCAGCGTCTGGTGAAGTTGGCCGAAAAGAACGACTTGCTCTTTGCCACAGGCCCCGCCGGTTCGGGTAAGACATATACGGCTATCGCCTTGGCGGTGCGTGCACTTAAGGAGAGGGAGGTTAGGCGTATCATCCTCACGCGCCCAGCTGTTGAGGCGGGTGAGAAGCTGGGTTTCTTGCCAGGTGATATGAAGGAGAAGCTCGATCCGTACCTCCAGCCACTCTACGATGCTCTGGGAGATATGATTCCAGCGGCTAAGTTGCAGAAGTTCTTAGAGGAGGGCACGGTGCAAATCGCACCTTTGGCATATATGCGTGGTCGCACGCTCGATAACGCCTATGTTATCCTCGACGAGGCGCAGAATACGACGCTCTCGCAGATTAAGATGTTCCTTACGCGTATGGGCCGCAATGCTAAGTTCGTGGTTACGGGAGACATCACGCAGATTGACCTGCCTCGCCGCTCCGACAGTGGTTTGCAGAGGGCTATGTCGACGCTTGCGGGCATCAATGGCATTGGCATTGTGGAGTTTGATAGACGCGACATCGTGCGTCACCAGCTGGTGAAGTACATCGTCGATGCCTTCGAGAAGCGCGAGGAGTTGGAGAATGGTCTTAAACCTTCGGATAAGGGCGATAAGACCGAAAATTAGTAAACGACAGACAGATTATAGACAACATAATTTTAATAACAAAACTGATATGGACAAGAATTTGAAAGGTTTGAAGCCAGCATTGGTGTGGAAGCACTTTGCTGAGATTTGTAACATCCCTCACCCATCACACGAGGAGGATGCCATCCGTGCATATATCGTTAAGTGGGCAGAGGAGCTTGGTCTCGAGCATAAGATCGACGCTGCACAGAATGTATATGTCTACAAGCCAGCTACTCCAGGTATGGAGAATCGTAAGGGTATCATCCTTCAGGCGCACACCGATATGGTGCCACAGAAGAATAACGATACCGTATTTAACTTCTCGACTGATCCTATCGAGGCATATATCGACGGCGAGTGGGTAACTGCTAACGGCACAACCCTTGGCGCAGATAACGGTATTGGCCTTGCTGCTGCTATGGCAGCTATGGAGGACGCTGACCTCCAGCACGGTCCACTCGAGTGCCTCTTTACGGCTACCGAGGAGACAGGTATGGACGGTGCTTTCGGCCTTGAGGGCGGTATGCTTAAGGGTGACATCCTTCTTAACCTCGACTCTGAGACCGAGGGTGAGTTGTATGTAGGTTGCGCAGGTGGTATGGATGTGAATGTATCGCTCCCATACCGTGAGCAGGCTCTCGAGGGTAAGTTCGCTGCTTATAAGGTTACTGTTAAGGGCCTTAAGGGTGGTCACTCAGGTATCCAGATTGGCACTCAGCGCGCTAATGCTAACAAGGTTCTCTTCCGCTTGTTGCGTCAGGAGACCGAGTCATACGGCTTGGAGTTGGCATCTGTTGAGGGTGGTAATATGCGTAACGCTATCCCTCGTGAGGCTTGGGCTATCGTTGTAGTTCGCGAGGCTGAGAAGGCTATTTTCGAGGCAAATGTTAAGTCATACGAGAAGATTATCATCAAGGAGTTCGAGGGCATCGAGGACTCTATCGAGATCTTTGCTGAGCCTATCGAGACTCCTAAGGTTATCATCCCACACCTCGAGTCACACTCTATGATTCGCGCTATCTGCGGCTGCCCTAACGGCGTTCAGCGTATGTCTATCGCTATGGAGAACTTGGTGCAGACATCGTCGAACCTCGCTATCGTTAAGTCGGACGGCACATCTATCAAGGTGCAGTGCCTCATCCGCTCGTCGGTAGATACTGAGAAGGGTGAGCTTGCAGGTGCTATCTCATCAGTATTCGAACTTGCTGGTGCCGATGTTGAGCTTACAGGTTCGTACAGCGGTTGGAATCCAAATATGAAGTCGCCTATCCTCCACACTATGCTCGCATCGTACGAGAACCTATACGGCGTTAAACCATCGGTTACTGCTATCCACGCAGGTCTCGAGTGCGGTATCATCGGTGCTAAGTACCCAGGTATGGATATGATTTCATTCGGTCCTACCATCTGCTACCCTCACTCACCAGATGAGAAGGTTAACATCGCATCGGTAGATAAGTTCTACGACTTCCTCTGCAAGACCATCAGCAACGCACCTCTTAAGTAGTGCGCCGCCAACTCTTTTCGAGTTATGATTGAGCAGACATTAGACCGCCCCACCGTTGAGGCTGGGGTGAGGTGGTTCGTCATTGTCAACCCCGTATCTGGTTCAGGTAAGGGGTTGACTGACTTTCCGCTTGTCTCTAAGCTGTTGCGCGACAATGGCATCTTGCACGAGGCGGTATTTTCGGAGCATAAGCACCACGCTACCTCACTTACCGTGTCGGCTATCGAGCAGGGCTACCGCCATATCATCGTTGTGGGTGGCGACGGCACGCTCCACGAGGTCGTCAACGGTCTCTTTATTCAGCGCTGCGTGCAACCCTCGGATGTGACCATCGCCGTTATCTCTACGGGTACGGGTAACGACTGGATTCGTATGTACGGCATCCCTACGCGCTATTCGGAGGCAATCCGTGCTATCAAGAATGGTTATACCTTCTTGCAGGATGTTGCGGAGGTCGACTACGAGGAGTCGAAGTATAGGCAAACACGCCATATGGCCAATGTCGCAGGCCTCGGCTTTGATGCTGCCGTCATTGAGAGTACGCTGCATAGCAAGGCTAAGGGTTACCTCGGTCGTGGTGGTTATATGTGGTGCCTCGTGCGCTCGTTCTTCTCGCATAAGGCTACGGGTGCTAAGATTTGGGTTGATGATAAGCTGGTTTTCAACGATTTGCTCTTTAGCGTAGCCATCGGTGTGGGAAAGTATAATGGTGGTGGTATCCAGCAGCTGCCCGCAGCTGTTGCCGACGACGGCCTCTTAGATGTTACGATGATTCGCCCCGTGCATTGGTGGCACATCATCTTCCGCCTGCGCCGCTTGTTCAACGGTACCATCTACTCCATCGGCCATGTCCTCCACGCTCAAGGTCGCAAGATACGCATCGAGTCCTCTCCTGAAACACCGTTGGAGGTCGATGGCGAGAGATATGGCGGTACCCCCGTCGAGTTGCGTGTTATGCACCGCGTTGTGAGGGTCATTGTCAATAAGTCGTACCTCGATAAAGTTCGCACCGCAGGAAAGTAGGCAAACATAGTGCGGTGTAGTAATATAGGTATGCCGACAAAGGAAATAAAAGAGTAGGCCACTCCGTAAAGAGTGACCTACTCTTTTGTTATGGGAGAAAATAGGAGGCTGCCCGATGGACAGCCTCTTTTGAATTTGCGATACGGCCTATTTTGCCTCCCACTCGCAGTAGACGCAGCGGGTAACACCCTCAACAGTCTCGAAGCGAGGTTTTACTGGCTCGAGATTCGAGATGCAGAGCGGGTTAGGACACTTGCACGCCATCGCCTTGCCTCCGTGGTCGAAGGTGCGAGAAGCGTCGTCCTGCCACTCGAGGAGTTTGAGAATGAGTGCCATACGCACGAATTTACCATTCTCCACCTGACGGAAGTAGGCAGCGCGTGGGTCGCTATCCACATCAATAGCAATCTCGTTCACGCGAGGCAGTGGGTGTAGCACCGCCATATTCTCCTTGGCGAAGCGCATCTTGGCAGCGTCGAGGATGAAGCAATCCTTCACTCTCTCGTATTCGTCGAGGTCGGTGAAACGCTCCTGCTGCACGCGTGTCATATAGAGGATGTCCACATCGCCGATAACGCTCTCAATGTCGTTCGACTCACGATACTCCACGCCGTAGCGGTCGAATACATCGCGCTTGATGTAGTCGGGCAGTGCCAACTCTGGTGGCGAGATGAGTATGAACTTGGTATTCTCGTAGCGCGTCATCGCCTTGATAAGCGAGTGCACGGTACGGCCATACTTGAGGTCGCCCACAAGACCTATTGTGAGGTTGTTCAGTGTGCCGAGCTCGCGCTTGATGGTGAGCAGGTCGGTCATTGTCTGAGTAGGGTGGCTGTGGCTGCCATCACCTGCGTTGATGATAGGTGTGCGTGACACCTCCGTAGCGGCAAGTGGTGCACCCTCGACCTTGTGGCGCATAGCAATGATATCGGCAAAGCAGTTCATAACCCTCACCGTATCCTGCACCGTTTCGCCCTTCGATACCGATGATGACTTTGCGTCGGCGAAACCGAGTACATTGCCACCAAGCTCCATCATTGCTGCGGTGAAGCTCAGGCGTGTGCGGGTGCTTGGCTCGTAGAAGAGCGTCGCCAGCTTCTTGCCACGACACACCTCGCTATACTTCTCTCGGTTGGCGATGATATCCTCGGCTACGGCGATAATCTCGGAAATCTCACCTACCGTGAGGTCTGTGGGGTCAATCAGATGCTTCATATGCACGAACTATTTAATCCAAGACTCGTCAGATGGGTTGTTGCGGAACTTAAGGATGCGCTCCTTGTCCTCTGCCTTGATGTAACCCTCCTCGGCTGCCACCTCTACGAGAGCGTCGAGGTTCGAGAGCGAGTAGTTCTTGGCCTCAGCAGCAGCGAGACGATCCAAGCCCTTCTGCATACCGTATGTGAAGATGCTCACGATACCGAGCACATCAGCACCAGCATTGCGTAGAGCCTCTACAACCTCGATGCAGCTACCACCAGTAGAGATAAGATCCTCTACAACAACTACCTTCTGGCCCTTCTCGAGCTTACCCTCAATCTGGTTACCACGACCGTGGTCCTTCGAGCCTGAGCGTACATAGCCCATAGGGAGGTTGAGGATAGTAGCGGTGATAGCAGCGTGTGCGATACCTGCGGTTGATGTGCCCATAAGTGCCTCTACCTCAGGGTAGTGCTTACGGATGAGCTCAGCAAGACCCTCCTCCACATGGTTGCGCACCTCAGGAGCTGTAAGTGTGAGGCGGTTGTCGCAGTAGATAGGGCTCTTGATGCCGCTTGCCCAAGTAAATGGCTGCTCAGGGCGCAAAAATACTGCACCAATAGACAATAAATCTTTTGCAATCTTTTTCTCCATAATCTATCGTTTTTATTAATTATTTACTCCATCAATTTACTCAGCAAACTCCTTCAAGCAGCGCTCATAAGCTGCCACAGGATCGTCCGCAGCGGTGATAGGGCGGCCCACAACGATGAAGTCCGAGCCAATCTCCTTTGCACGCTCAGGTGTTGTAACACGCACCTGGTCACCCACATCGCCATCAGCGAAGCGAACACCTGGTGTCACGGTCATAAACTCTACGCCGCACGCATCCTTAACCATACGAGCCTCGAGTGGTGAGCATACCACGCCGTCAAGACCTGCAGCCTTAGCATTTTCGGCATACTTGACGATGGTGTCGTTGATCGATGCGCCAATGAGCAACTCCTTCTGCATACGCTCCTCCGAAGTTGAGGTGAGCTGAGTTACGGCGATGAGCATTGGGCGTGTGCCATCCTCGCGTGTGAGACCCTCGATAGCGGCCTTCATCATATCGACAGTACCCGCAGCGTGAACATTGGTCATATCTACATCGAGGTTACGGAGTACCGACATAGCCTTCTTCACGGTGTTAGGAATATCGTGAAGCTTAAGGTCGAGGAAGATACGGTGACCACGCTCCTTGATGGTGCGTACAATCTCTGGGCCCTCGGCGTAGAAGAGCTCCATACCGATCTTTACGAAAGGCTTTCTGCCTGTGAACTTATCCAAAAAGTTGAGTGTCTGCTCCTTACTGCTGAAGTCGCACGCAATGATAACATCTCGTTTGCTCATATTTCTAAGTTTATTTGTTTTGTATTACGATTATTGCCAAAGCAAATATTACATTATTTCACAAAGTTATAAAAAAAATCGGAACTAATCTAATTATTGGCATAGTTTTGAGTTATTTAAGCCGCCATATTTAGGAAATGATACGAAAAAGGGGCAACTCAACAATCTTTGTCGAATTGCCCCTTAGAAGTAGCTCTACTTAACTATGCCGATTATGTCGCTAAGTCTCTCAATTCCGAGCCTTGCCATCTCTGCTGGCAGAGCCTCGATAATCTCCTTAGCTGCATATGGGTTCTTAAGGTTGGCAGCACCTATCTGCACTGCCGTAGCACCGGCCATCATCATCTCGATGACATCCGATGCCGAGCTTACGCCACCGCAACCCATAACGGGAATCTTACAAGCGTTTGCAACCTGATAGACCATACGAACCGCAACGGGGAAGATAGCATCGCCCGAGAAGCCACCCATCTTGTTGGCAATAACGGGCTTACGACGCATTGTGTCGATGCGCATACCGAGCAGCGTGTTGATAAGGCAGATACCATCGGCACCAGCCTTCTCGCAAGCACGCGCAATAGCTACGATATCAGTAACATTTGGGCTGAGCTTGATGAATACAGGCTTGGTAGTCACCGCCTTAACGCGACGCGTAACCTCCGCTGCCGACTCTGGCTGCGTGCCGAAACTCATACCGCCATTATGCACATTGGGGCAAGAGACATTAACCTCGATAATTTCCACCTGCTCCTCCTTGTCAATCTTTGCGCAGCACTCCTCGTACTCTTCGAGCGAGAAGCCACTGATGTTTGCCACGATAGGCTTATGGAAGATCTGGCGAAGGTGGGGTAGTTCCTCGGCGATAACCTTGTCGATACCAGGGTTTTGCAAACCTACCGAGTTGATAAGACCTGCGCTGCACTCAGCGATACGAGGCGTAGGGTTACCAAAGCGAGCATCGCGCGTAGTGCCCTTGAACGATATAGCACCGAGGCAATCCAAGTCGTAATAATCGGCAAACTCACGACCGAAGCCGAAGGTTCCAGAGGCGGGAATTACCGGATTGTCGAGCTTTACACCGCAAAGCTCAACAGAGGTGTCGTAGTGCTTTACCATATTATCTCCTCTCGTTTTAGAATTGGACCATCCTTACAAATACGCTTGTTGCCATACTTGGTCTTGCAAGTGCAACCCATACAAGCGCCAAAGCCGCAACCCATACGCTCCTCGAAGCTAAACTGTGCATCCACCTCCGTAGCGTCGTACAACGCCTTGAGCATTGGCAGCGGGCCACAGGTGTAGATGTAGTCGAACTCGAGTGCTCGCTCACGAATTACATCGGTAACGAAGCCCTTGTCACCCATTGAACCATCGGCCGTAGCACAGAACACCTCCACGCCGAGGGCCTTGAACTCCTCGAGGTAGAATACCTCCTCCTTGGTGTTGAAGCCGATGATTACCTTTGGCTGCTTGCCCTCGCTAAGGAGTCGCTTGCAGAGGTTGTACATCGGTGGCACGCCCACGCCACCACCTACGAGGAGTGGATTCTGGGCGTCGTTGTTGGTGTCGAAGCCGTTGCCGAGGCCTGTGAGGATGTCGAGCTCCTTGCCTGCCACCATCTGCTGCATTTGGCGAGTACCGCTACCCACTACCTTATATATAATAGTAATGGTGCGCTCGTCGTAGTCTGCCACAGAGATAGGGCGACGCAAGAATTTGCCCTCAAGCTCGATGTTTACGAACTGTCCTGAACGGGTGATATACTGAGTATCGCCCTCCAACACCATACGGCTAACCGCTGGTGTTAAAGGCTCGTTACTCACGATTTTATAGATGTCTCTCTTGTACATTGCTATTCTGCATCAATGGTAGATACGCCCAGAGTGATCTCCTCCAATACATCGAGCAGCACGCTTACAGTCTCGAGTGCGGTGAAGATGGTCACATTGTTCTCAACGGCGCAACGACGGATTTCGTAGCCATCGAGGCGTGCGCTGTTCTGGTTGATATCGATGGTGTTGATAACATAGTTCACATGGCCCTTGCGGATAGAGTCGAAAATCTCGGCTGAGCCCTCGCTGAGCTTCTTGAGGCAGCGGGTGCGGATGCCGTTCTCGCGCAAGAACTTAGTAGTACCGCTCGTAGCCTCGATGTTGAAACCGAGCTCGTAGAAGCGGCGGATTAGAGGCAGTGCGCGTACCTTATCAGCGTCGGCGATAGATACGAAGATAGTACCGTAGTTAGCGATGGTCATACCTGATGACTGTAACGACTTGTAGAGCGCACGACGCAATGATGAGTCGTAGCCGATAGCCTCACCCGTAGACTTCATCTCAGGTGAGAGGTATGAGTCGACACCACGAATCTTAGCAAACGAGAAGGCTGGGGTCTTAACATACCAACGCTTCTTCTCCTCTGCGATAATCTTATCTACTCCCTGCTCACGAAGCGAGTGGCCAAGCATAACATTTGTCGCGATCTTAGCCATAGGCATACCTGTTGCCTTTGAGAGGAATGGTACGGTACGCGATGAGCGTGGGTTAACCTCGATTACATATACCATATCGTTGTTGTCGGCAATGAACTGGATGTTGTAGAGACCTACGATACCTATCTCCTTACCGAGACGGATGGTGTAGTCGATGATGGTATCCTTAACTTGCTGGCTCACGCTGAATGTTGGATACACACTGATAGAGTCACCTGAGTGAACACCTGTGCGCTCAACATGCTCCATAATACCTGGGATAAAGACATTCTCGCCGTCGCAGATAGCGTCCACCTCGAGCTCCTTACCCATGATATACTTATCCACGAGCACAGGCTGGTCCTCGTTGATCTCTACCGCAGTCTTGAGGTAGTGGCGCAATGCGTCCTCGTTCGATACGATCTGCATAGCGCGACCACCAAGCACATAGCTTGGACGCACCAAAACAGGGTAGCCGATGCGCTCTGCCGCAGCTACACCACGCTCGATGTCGGTGATAGCCTCAGCCTCAGGCTGTGGGATGCCCACACGGCGCATAATAGCCTCGAAACACTTTCTATCCTCAGCGTTGTTGATAGCCTCGATACCAGTACCGATGATGTTAACACCTAGGTCAGCAAGAGGCTTAGCAAGGTTGATAGCTGTCTGACCACCGAGTGATACCACTACGCCCGTAGGCTTCTCAAGGTCGATGACATTCATCACATCCTCCACGGTGAGAGGCTCGAAGTAGAGCTTATCGCTGGTTGTGTAGTCCGTAGATACGGTCTCAGGGTTGTTATTGATGATGATAGCCTCGTAGCCCGCCTCACGGATAGCCCAGATAGCGTGTACGGTAGAGTAGTCGAACTCGACACCCTGACCGATACGAATAGGTCCAGAACCGAGAACGATAATCTTCTCACGGTTGCTTACGATAGACTCGTTCTC
>JAGBTP010000053.1 GCA_017631255.1 Alistipes sp. | reverse complement strand
GTAGGTACACGGTCGAGGTAGATATCCAAGCCGTCGGTGAGCTCACCGATAGCCACGCTGACACCACCAGCACCAAAGTCGTTCGACTTCTTAATGAGGCGTGTTACATCACCACGACGGAAGAGGCGTGCGAGTTTGCGCTCCTCAGGAGCATTACCCTTCTGTACCTCCGAGCTACACTCCTCGAGTGAGCTGAGTGTGTGCTCCTTAGATGAACCCGTAGCACCACCAACACCATCACGACCTGTACGGCCACCAAGAAGCAATACTACATCGCCAGGAGCTGGACTCTCACGACGAACATTCTCAGCCTTAACAGCACCTACAACGGCACCGACCTCCATACGCTTAGCCACATAGTCGGGGTGGAACACCTCACGAACATGTGTCGTAGCAAGACCAATCTGGTTACCATAGCTTGAGTAACCTGCCGCAGCCTTAGTAGAGATGATGCGCTGTGGGAGCTTACCCGCCATAGTCTCACTAACTGGCTTATAGATATCGCCAGCACCTGTTACACGCATAGCCTGATATACATAGCTACGGCCTGACAATGGATCACGAATAGCACCACCAAGACATGTCGATGCACCGCCGAATGGTTCAATTTCAGTTGGGTGGTTATGTGTCTCATTCTTGAACTGCAACAACCAGCGCTCCATAACACCGTCAACATCCACATTTACGAAGATGCTACAAGCGTTATTCTCCTCACTCTGCTCCATATCGTCGAGTTTACCTATCTTCTTAAGGTAGCGTGCACCGATGGTAGCAAGCTCCATAAGGCAGAGGCTCTTGTTCTCTCTACCGAGGTCCTTGCGGATGTCACGCATAAGCTCCAACGACGACTCGAACTCCTCCTTCATAAACGACTCATCGAGGGTGATCTCCTCAATCTCGGTGGTGAAGGTAGTGTGGCGACAGTGGTCGCTCCAATAGGTATCGAGGATGCGTAGCTCCGTTTCCACGGGGTCACGACCCTCGTTGCGGAAGTAGGTAACCACCTCCCTGAGGTCGTCGGCATTCATCGCAAGGCCATTAGTCTTGCAGTACTCCACAAGCTGCTCGTCACTCATATCACGGAAGCCCTCGAGCACTGCCACAGGCTTAATCTCTGCGCTCTCAGCATCGCTAAGAACATCGAGGTTCTTCTTGCGCGACTCAACAGCATTTACGAGATACTTCTCGATGCGCGCCATATCCTCAGCCGACACACTCTTATCGAAGATGTAGAGGCGTGATGACTTAATCTTAACCTCAGCATTTGGCTCGATGAGGTGTACGCAGTCAACAGCCGACGCAGCGCGCTGGTCGAACTGACCTGGGAGGAACTCGACAGCGAGGTATGGCATACCCTGCATATCGCACTCGTCAGTAACGGTATCGGTAACAACCTCACCAAATACGGTGTAACGGCTGCGCTCCAAGAGCTCGTCGCTGAAACCGAAAAGGTCATAAACATTGATAAAGCGGAGATGCTCGATATTTAGGCCAAGGTTCGTATTTAGCTCCTTGCGCAATGTGTCGGCCTCCACCTGAAAGCGAGAGTACTTCTCGACATATATTCGGCGATTCTTCATAATCGAAATCGTTAGGTTTGTGATTAGCAATTATCTCGAAATATTACAACTCTGCCTCGAGCACCTTCTCGGTCTGAGCCTTACGGAAAGCCAAAAGACGCTCCTCGAGGGCCTTGTCGGTAAGTGCAAAGATTGAGGCTGCGATGAGCGCTGCATTCTTAGCACCGTTGATGGCTGTGGTAGATACTGGAATACCGCCAGGCATCTGAACGATAGAGAGCAAAGAGTCGAGACCTCCCAACGCCGATGTCTTGATAGGCACACCGATAACTGGAACGGTAGTAAGAGCGGCAGTAACACCTGCCACATGAGCTGCACCACCAGCACCTGCGATGATAGCGCCGATACCACGCTCACGAGCTGCTGTTGCGTACTCAACCATCAAGTGTGGGGTACGGTGTGCGCTGATCACGCGCTTCTCATACTCGATGCCCAACTCCTCCAATGTCTCGACTGCGGCCTTCATTACATCCCAGTCGCTGGTAGAACCCATAATAACTGCTACTTTCATAATTCTTTTATGTTTGATTTAATATTTAATTTTCGTTTTTCTCTACGCCATTTCAAAACAATGACCGCCAATACCCTAAGTATCAGCGGCCTAATGTTTACACACTCCTATTTTTTCGGTTTTGTATGCCCACACCACAAGCACCTGAGATCTGCGACATCTGCACACTACGAGCGCTCTGCTCCGAGTCCGTAAGAATAGACTCTCGGCATACGGCGCACAATAAATTGTGTATTGTTTCAGGTCGGGGATGGGCATTTCTATAATTCATACGACAAAGGTAGTAATTATTTCCCGATTTAGAAAGGGGCAAAAACTCTTTTTTCAACTTTTTTTTAACATTGCGCGCCCCTCCTGCGCCATTACCTACGAAACTTTGCCCACATTGCGCCTCCAACGCATATATCCCACCACGGCTAAAGCCGAGTAGAGGAGGTAGAGCGAGGCGGTGAGCGGGATGCCCTTATAGAAGTAGAGTCCAACGCTAATCATATCGACAACGAGCCACACAAGCCACTGCTCAACAAGTTTGCGTGAGAGCATCCACATCGCCACAATACTTAGCGCCGTAGACATCGAATCGAGCAACGGCACACGGCTATCGGTAAACTCCGAAAGCAGGAAGTAGAGCGCGATATGTAGCACCACATAGCACGCCACCAGAGGCAGAATCCACCCCTGTGGCGTGTGATTTATCGCACTCTCCTTAGGATTCTTGCTACCACGCATCCAGACGCAGAGACCATAGACACCTGCGAGCACATAGTAGAGCTGCATAGCGGCATCGGCATATATACCAGCACGGAGGTACAACACACCGTGAACAACGGGCATAATCGCACCAATGACCCACACCCATATATTAGCCTTATACTCCAACCATAGGTATAAAAGTCCAAGCGTTGTTCCGACAATCTGAAGCAGTAGCATCCAATCCATAATCGAGATATTTACTTAAAAATTTAGTCGTATATTGCGTAAAAAAGAATTACAAAGTGTTAGAAATTCACAGTCACATTGCCAATAAAGTTGATAGGCGCCTGAGGGAAGTAGAATGCCTCGTCATAGCGCTCGCCATCCCACATATATGAGTAGCCATAACCATTTGACTCATACAATGTTGAGAATAGGTTATTCACTGCCAAACCGAAGCGTACATTACCACCATTACCCAACGCAAGGCGATAGCCCAAATCGAGGTTGGTAACGCAATAGGCATCGAGCGACAGAGCCTCGATCTCATTATTAGTAAAGTATTGTTTACCAACATACTGCGTATTCCAGAGCAGCGAGAAGTCACCCAAGTGGAAATCAGCAGCAAGCGAGCCTACAACCGCAGGAGAGTACGAGATGGTCATATCACCGAGATTTTGACCATAAGTTGGACTATCCTTCAACTCATCTACATAGTCCTTAATACGATTCTGCGAGAGGGTGACATTTGCCGACAAAGTAAGCCACTTAGTCGTCATCCACGATGCCATAATCTCGACACCACGACGAAAACTCTTATCAACATTCACATTGAGCGCATCGTCGCCATCGTTGACCATACCCGTAGCCACAAGCTGGTTGCGGTAGTGCATATAGTAGAGGTTAACGCCGACGGTCAGGCGAGGTGCTGTGAAGGTATATCCAAGCTCAAAGTCGTACAGTCGCTCCGACTCAGGATATGAGTCATCCGCCGCAAACATATAGCGATCCGTAAAGTCGGAACGCGTAGGTTCACGATTGGCTATCGCCACCGAAGCAAAGATGCTATGCTTGCCACGCAAGTAGCTAATACCAAGGTGCGGGTTGAAGAAACCGTAGCGCTTATCGACATTGATAGGCTGCATATAGACACCCTCGTCGCCCCAAATCGAGTTATCATTCTCGCCCCACGCCTTGTAGTGTACATAGCGGTACTGCATATCGGCAAAGAGGCTCAAGTGATTACCATCGGCATCGTCTACAACTTCCCACTCAGCACGCGCAAAGATATTGGCATCCTGCTTATTAACATCGTTATCGTACCACTTGCCAGCGATATCGGCGCTATCCATACCATCGACCCACGAGAGCGTACCCCAATGTGGCGAGGTGTAGTAGCTCCACGAACCACCGAAGGTCACATCGAGCTTCGAGGTTGAGTAGTTCGCCGCAATATTTGCACCGCCGAGGTGGTTCTCCATCAGCTTATGACGAATAAGGTCAGCCTCCTCAACAGCGGGATTGGTTAGGTTGAGGTAGCTCGCAAGATAGGCATCGTCCTTATACTGGTTATAGTAGCCATAGCCATAGGTATAGAAGAGCGTAGTGTTAAGCTGCCAGCGTGGGTTAAAACGATGATTTACAACCAAGTGGTTATTAATCTGGATGTAGTTATCCGTCTGGTCATCGTAGTAGTCCACACGCGTACCATCGGCGAGCGTATAGCGACCATTTGCCGACTGATACTGACCCGAATCGTGATACCTACGGCCATAGAGTGCCATATCGGCCTTCGACACGCCGTTATAAGTTAGGTAAGTCTTAGCAACACCGCCGAACGAGAGGAGCTTGATGCGCGTATTATCGCCATAGTAACCCACCTGAGCCATATAGCTCTTAAGATCGGTGGCGCCACGGTCGATATATCCATCCGAGCCGATGTGCGACAGACGGGCATCCAACACCCAATGGTCACGCAGCAGTCCCGACGAAATTTGCACACCCTGCTTATTGGTGTTATACGAACCGTACGACAGCGAGGCACTACCCCGAAATTCTGTTGACAGCGCATCGGTGGTCATCGACACCGCACCACCAAAGGCACCTGCGCCATTGGTCGAGACACCCGCACCACGCTGCACCTGGATGTTTCCCACAGAGGAGATAAGGTCGGGCGTGTCATACCAATACACCGAGTGGGAGTCGGGGTTATTCATTGCAACGCCGTTGACGGTTACATTAATACGCGTAGCATCCGTACCACGCATACGAATAGAGGTTGCGCCGATGCCGATACCCGTCTCGTTGGTAGCGACCAGCGACGGTGTAAGTGCAAGGGCAGAGGGAAGGTCAAGAGCATAACTTTTGCTGATTATGGCCTCTCTGTCGAGGTCCTGATGTGCAACAGGCGCAGTGCGCGAGGCGGCGGTAGTCACCACCTCCACAAGGTCAAATTCATAGATTCGTGCTGTGTCCAATCGCTCGTACTCGTAGGGTGCCTGAGCACCAAGAGCCATAACGCCCAGAATAGTGAGGGCAATAAACGAAAAAATCCTTTTCATACTTCATTAATTTTAAGTTGAAAAGGGGTCTTTAAGAAAAGATATGTCCAATCCTGGTTTCGGCATTACCCGTGTCCAGTTCAATGGGTCTAATCTCAGCCTAATCGCATAAGCATATGTCGTCTGCAGCCAACACCACTCATCCGAGAAAGCACCCCTAATATGGTGCAAAGATAGTGATTATTTTTTATTTGCAACATTTCGCGCCACATTTATGCACACATTCCTCCTCGTCGATAAACTCTCCATCGCATAAGCTTTGCTTATTTACATTTTTTGGCTATCTTTGTGCACTATCTTTTGACTTAAAGCAAAAACACTATAAAACTATGAGAAGAATCATTGCCCCATCGGTGCTTTCTGCCGACTTTGGAAACCTCAACCGTGATATGGAGATGCTCAACCGCTCGCAGGCTGAGTGGGTACACATTGATGTTATGGATGGTGTATTCGTACCAAACATCTCTTTCGGCTTCCCACTTATGAAACCTATGCGCAAAGCTACTGAGAAGGTACTCGATGTGCATCTTATGATCACCGCACCTGAGAAGTATGTGACTCGCTTCGTGGAGGCTGGCGCCGACTATGTGACATTCCACTACGAGGCTACCGAGAACATTCAGGAGTGTATCGACCTTATCCGTAATGCGGGTGCTAAGGTGGGCATATCGATTAAGCCAGGCACCGAGCCAGAGGTATTGGACAAGTGGATCGAGCAGCTCGACCTCATCCTCGTTATGAGCGTGGAGCCAGGCTTCGGCGGCCAGAAGTTTATGCCATCATCAATCGCTAAGTGCGAGTACCTATCTAAGAAGAAGGCGGAGATGGGCCTCGACAACCTAATCATCGAGGTTGACGGCGGTATCTCAGCAGCTAACTCACGCCTCCTTTTCGACGCGGGTGCTGAGGCACTCGTTGCCGGCAGCTCGGTATTTGGCGCTGAGAGCCCTGAGCAGGCGATTGTAGATATGCTTAACTCATAATATGATTTCGTTAGATAACCTTACCATAAGCTACGGAGGCTGGACCCTGTTCGACAGCATCTCGTTTATGATTAACCCCAAGGACCGCATAGGTCTTGTGGGTAAGAATGGTGCAGGCAAGACTACCCTGCTACGCGTCATCACGGGCGAGCAGCAGCCCACCGAGGGTGCTGTGAGTATAAATGGCGAGTGTATGATAGGCTACCTACCACAGCAGATGCGCGTGGCCGACACCACTACACTCGTTGCCGAAACGGCCAAAGCCTTCGATGTAGTGCTTAAGATTGAGGCCGACATTGAGCGTCTGACAAACGAGATAGCCTCGCGCACCGACTACGAAAGTGCCGAGTACGAGACTTTGCTCCACCAACTCAACGAGGCCAACGACCGCTACCACATACTTGGTGGCGACACGCGTGAGGCCGACATCGAGCGCACGCTCCTCGGCCTGGGCTTCAAGCGCAGCGACTTCCAGCGACCAACAAAGGAGTTTTCGGGTGGCTGGCGTATGCGTATTGAGCTTGCCAAGTTACTCCTTAAGCGACCCTCGATATTCCTCCTTGATGAGCCTACTAACCACCTCGACATCGAGAGTATTCAGTGGCTCGAGGAATACCTCAAAAATTACAACGGTGCTGTACTGCTCATCTCGCACGACCGCGCCTTCCTCGATAATGTCACAACGCGCACTATCGAGCTCTCGCTCGGTAAGGTCTACGACTATAAGGTGCCATACTCGAAGTTCGTAGTACTGCGTGCTGAGAGGCGCGAGCAACAGATGGCAGCATACGAGAACCAGCAGCGCCTTATCGAGAAGACCGAGGAGTTTATCGAGAAGTTCCGCTACAAGCCTACAAAGAGTAATCAGGTGCAGTCGCGCATCAAACAGCTCGAGAAGCTCGACCGTATCGAGGTTGACGAGGAGGATCTCTCTCGCCTTAACATCAAGTTCCCGCCAGCACCACGCTCAGGACAGATTGTTGCCGACATCAAGGGCGTGGGCAAGGCCTTTGGCGAGAAGCGCGTATTTGCAGGTGCCGAGTTCACCATCGAGCGCGGTCAGAAGATAGCACTTGTGGGTCGCAATGGCGAGGGTAAGACCACCTTTGCGCGTATGCTTATGGGTGAGCTATCGCCCACCGAGGGAGAGATTAAGATTGGCGCCAATGTCAATATCGGCTACTTCGCGCAGAATCAGGACGACCTGATGGATGGCGAGTTTACGGTGTTCGACACCCTCGACCGTGTGGCTGTGGGCGACATCCGCACACGCCTTAGGGACATCCTCGGTGCTTTCCTATTCCGTGGTGAGGATATCGAAAAGAAGGTTAAGGTGCTGTCGGGTGGCGAGCGCTCGCGTCTGGCTATGGCGCGCCTTATGCTCGAGCCATACAACCTACTCATACTCGATGAGCCCACCAACCATATGGATATGCGCTCGAAGGATATCCTCAAGAGTGCCATTCAGAAGTTCGACGGCACGGTCGTCGTAGTATCGCACGACCGAGAGTTCCTCGACGGCCTCGTGGACCGCATCTACGAGTTCCGTGATGGTGGCGTGAGGGAGTACTTGGGCGACATTTGGTACTTCTTGGAGAAGCGTAAGGTCGAGTCGTTGCAGGATATCGAGCGACACGATAAGCCACAACCAGCCGAAAGCAAAGGTAGCGAGAGCGCATCATCGGGCAAGCTATCCTACGAGCAGCGCAAGGAGCAGGAGAGGCTCATTCGCAAGCTGCGCAAGGCGGTGGAGAGCGTGGAGGCTGAGTTGGCGTCGGTGGAGGCTGAGATTGCGGCCTACGATGCTCGCTTTGCTGTGGCTACGGAGTACAACGCCGACGACTACACGAAGTACAACGCCCTCAAGGAGCGTTACGACAGCCTTATGCACGAGTGGGAAAAGGCATCGTACGAGTTGGAGATAACAGAACAAAATTAGAACAAGATATGGAAAACATTATTTTTGGCATCCGCCCCGTTGCCGAGGCTATCGAGGCGCGCAAGCAGATTGAGCGTATATATATAAGGAAGGGCGCCGAGGGACAGCTTATGGGCGACCTCAAGGACCTTATGATGCGCCACCACCTGCGCTGGCAGGAGGTGCCCGTTGAGAAGCTCAACCGCCTAACTCGTGGCAACCATCAGGGCGTAGTGGCACAGATTGCCGCCATCGAGTATGTGGAGGTTAACGACATCCTCGAGCGTGTACCTGAGGACGAGACTCCACTTATCGTGGTATTCGACGGCGTTACCGATGTGCGTAACTTCGGTGGCATTGCCCGCTCAGCAGAGTGCGCAGGTGCTCACGGTCTTATCACACCGCTTAAGAATTCTGCTCCCGTAAACGGCGACGCTATCCGCTCGTCAGCAGGTGCGTTGCAGAACATTCCTGTGTGCCGTGTAGGCTCTATCCGCAACACCCTCAAGGCGTTGCAGGCTGAGGGTTTCCAGGTGGTTGCCGCTACGGAGAAGAGCAACAAGCTACTCTACGATGCCGACTTCCGCAAGCCTACCGTTATAGTTATGGGAGCTGAGGATAAGGGTATCTCGAAGGAGGTACTCAAGATGTGCGATGAGCAGCTCGCTATTCCACTTATCGGCCGCACCGAGTCACTCAATGTATCGGCAGCAGCGGCGATTATGTTATTCGAGGTTGTGCGCCAGCGTATAGGCGAGTAATGAGCGTCGTTGAACATCCAGAATTGGGATTGATAGAGTGTGTGCGCTCGATGCGTACACGCTCTATTCGTCTTGTTGTTAGGCGTAACGGTACGCTACGCATCACCTACCCCCTATTTTCATCACTTTCTAAGGCCATTGCCTTTGCCGAGAGTAAGACGCAGTGGATAAATGCCACGCGAGAAAAGTTTGAGCAGCAGGGCAAGAGCTACCCCACGATTACACGACACGAGGTAGAGCAGCTACGCCGTGCAGCACGCGAGTATATCCCACTGACTGTCAAGAGCCTTGCCAAGAGACACGGCTTTAGTTATCGCTCGCTACGCATCTCCTCTGCCCACACTCGCTGGGGCTCGTGCAGCGGCAACAACAGCATCAGCATCTCCCTCTTTGTGATGCTCCTTCCAGAGCACCTACGCGAGTTTATCATCCTCCACGAGCTCTGCCACACCCACCACCACAACCACGCCGCCGCCTTTCACCAACTTCTCAACTCACTCGTCGGCGGTCGTGAGAACGAACTAAATAGAGAGCTTAAGCGTCACCGTATACCACGCATTGAGGAGATCTAATCTAAATAGAAATATAGCAAAATATTTTGCATTTCAAGAACTCAAAAGCGCTATATTTTTCTGTGTACTATAAAATAGAATCTCGATTTTTCCCTACGAAACTATTGTATATTAAGCAGAAAATTGTATCTTTGTAGCAGATAAACGACTATCTCCCCCGTTAGCCAACTATACAATATATTCTCAAACGACACGCATCGCATAGTTTTGCGATTCGTTTGTGGGCAATATATCTGTATATCAATGCTATACGGGCAAATATTATATATACAATAGCATAACTTGACATTTTCCACGGCCTATGGTGCAGATTTTGCATTATTGAAACACCTAAGATGCGACATAGCCCCGTGGAGAGACGAAACGATGCATATAGACAAAACAAACAAATTATATTATTAACTTTTACACTATTTTTATGAAAGCGAGATTTTTAGCTCTTATGGCATTGGTGCTCGGTTTGACATCGTGCCAGAATGACTTTGACGGCGCTTCAGTGGGCGCTGGTGGCGAGGTCAACTTCCAGCTTTCTGTATCGGCTCCTGAGCTCAGCGCAACACGCGCCGAGGACAAGGATGGCGACACTCAGAATGGTTATGATAGTGCTTTCGGTGCTATCGACTATCTCTCGGATGCAGACTGGGCAAATGTAGACCTCCGTTACTCTTTGGAGGTGTACGACAAGGCGGAGAACTACGAGGGCGCTACACCTATCAAGGATCGTATGGTTGTCATCACCGACAAGTACGCACCTGTAACCTTCGACCTTCGTTTGGTACCAAACCGCGACTACCACTTCGTAGTATTTGCGGACTTCGTACCTGAGGGTTCAGTTAACACGACAGATGCTGCTGCTCAGCCAGAGCTCGGTTTGCGCCACAAGATTGGTGCTAACCTTGGCGACATCACCATCATTGAGAAGGATGCAAACGAGAAGGCTGTGAAGAACATTAACGACGAGCTTGGCGATGCATACTTCGCTGTGGCTGATGTTGTTAAGCTTGGTAACAACTCTTCAAGCAACATCGTCCTCAAGCGTCCTTATGGTAAAATTCGCGTTATCGCTACCGATATTGCAGAGCTTAACCTCAATATTGACCCTGCATCGGTTAAGGTTAACTACACTGCTACTCGTCCTTTGCACTTCAATGCCGTATCTGGCAAGGTATCTGATGTTTTGAAGACATCGGAGTATGTTTCAGTTTACAACAAGGGCGTAGGTAAGGATAACCTCGATAACCACTTCTACACAGAGGGTTACGATGCTAAGGTTGAGAACGGTCGTCATACTCATATGACCCTCTTCACCGACTACATCCTTGCGTTGAACGATGACGAGCAGTCTTCAGTAAACTTCAACTTGGAGGTTCTCGATGGCAACGGTGGCAGAATCAAGTACACTGAGTTCAGCACCGAGATTCCTATCCAGCGCAACCACCTCACTACCATCATTGGTAATGTGCTTACAACCGCTACTGAGATCAATGTAACTATCGACGACAACTTCGCAAACAAGGACAATCAGTACTATGTTTTCGAGGCATTCGTTAACGGTGGCGAGGTGACCCTCACTGAGGACTATGTTATCGGCCGTCCACTCTTCGTAGAGGCTGACGCAGTTCTTAACCTCAATGGTCACTCTATCCGAAACGCTGAGGGCAACGCTGAAACCGATGTTATCATCGTTCGCAAGGGCGGTAAGCTCACTATCAACGGCGAGGGTACCATCGAGGCTGTTTCTGGCAACGATGGCTTCACCATCATCTCTGAGGG
>JAGBTP010000052.1 GCA_017631255.1 Alistipes sp. | reverse complement strand
CCGTAAATCATTACCTTTTCGCCAGCCTTCACTGCCCTCTCGATGCGCTCCACCGCCTTGTCCATATCCTTCATCAGGAAGGGATCGTGCAAGTCGCGCAGTGCGGGCGAGAAGAATCTCTTGGCCTTCTCGACGGTGTCTATGCCCCTCTGAACCAGCAGGTTGGTCAACACCTTGGACATACCAAGCTGCGAGGCTAATGCCTCCACCGCAGCCTTGTCGCCCTGTGGCTTGACAACCCATCTTTTTTCTATGGGCATAACTTCTATTTTTTATATTTAACATTTAAATTTTTCGTTAGGTAATTAATGAACTTGGGCTTGACCTCCGCCATTGTGACCTCGCGTCCGCATAGCGTCGTGAGCGAGCATACGCCTCTGTCGGTAAAGCCGCAGGGGTTGATAAGCTCGAACCACTTGAGGTCGGTGCATACATTCATCGCCAGACCGTGCATCGTAACGCCGTGCGAGGCGCGCACGCCTATGGCGCAGAGCTTAACGAGGCGTCGACCCACGGTGACCCACACACCCGAAGCACCCTCGCTGCGATGTGCCTCGATGCCATACTCTGCGGCAAGGTCGATGACGCTCTGCTCGAGCGCCTCAATATAACGCCTAATGCCGAGGCCTATTGTGTCAAGGTCGATGATGGGATAGCAGACGAGCTGTCCTGGACCGTGGAATGTGATGTCGCCACCACGGTCGATGTGAAAGAACTCCGCACCGAGGCTCTTAAGGTACTCCTCTGTGCAGAGCATATTCTCCTGATGGCCACTCTTGCCCAATGTATATACTGCTGGATGCTCGACAATGAGAATGGTGCCACGCATCTCGGTCTCGCTTTTAGCGGCCTTATGCTGGCACAACGCGTCGAAGAGCGTGCGCTGGAGGTCCCAGCACTCGCTATATGGCATACTGCCTAAATCTCTGATTTCTACCTCTACTTCGTTTTGCATACCTCTCTCACTGCTTCAAGTGCGGCATCCGCCAAGTATGACGAACGCACTAACGGTGCGCTCGCACAATAAGCGAAACCCATCTCGAGAGCCTTGAGTCGGTACTCTTCGAACTTTTCGGGAGTAATATACGCCTTTACGGGGTAGTGCTCCTTGGTAGGGCGAAGATATTGACCGAGCGTAACGATAGATACCCCCACCTCTCTCAAGTCTCGAAGTGTCTGGAGTACCTCCTCCTCGCTCTCGCCAAGTCCGACCATCAAGCCACTCTTAGCAACCGCACCGCTCTGGGCAATATGCCTCAGCGTCGCCAGCGAAGTACGATACTTCGCACGCGAACGCACCTCGGGTGTCAGTCGCTCGACGGTTTCGATGTTGTGTCCCACAATATCGGGACGCGATGCCAGCACCTTGTCAAGAAGTTCAGGGCGGGCATCCATATCGGAAATAAGGAGCTCTATTGTTGATTCGGGATTCTCGCGTCGCACTGCCTCGACAGTTCGTGCCCATATCTCGGCACCATGGTCAGGCAGGTCGTCGCGTGTCACAGATGTAATAACAACATGCTTCAGGCCCATCAGTCGCACACTTTCGGCCACCTTGTCAGGCTCACCCTCATCCACAGGGAGGGGCTTGCCGGTCATCGTAGCACAGAAGCGACAGTTACGAGTACAGATATCGCCCAGAATCATAAATGTGGCGGTGCGCCTACTCCAGCACTCGGCCTTGTTAGGACACATTCCACTTGTGCAGATGGTATGCAGACACCTACCCTCGACGATCTGTTCGACATCGGCGGTGTTTGCCGTACTGCGCAGGCTAATTTTCAGCCATTCGGGCTTTCTGAGATACTCTTCTCGCTTTTCTACCTTCGGCATTTTAAGTTCACTTTTTTCCAATTGATGCAAAAGTACAAAAAAATTCCACAAATCCAAACTTTTCGCCCAAAAAAGCGGAAACAATCTCCTAAAAAGGAGGGGCAACGCAGTGCGGCAAAAAGCCGATGCGCAGCGCAGAGAGTGTCAAAAATGATGTTTTTGGAGCACCGCACTACCAGGAAAATGGTGCGATAAAGTAGTACGCAACAGGGCTAAAATAGGACTCGAAATAGATATAAAATTAGCGCAAAATGGCATAGAAAAGAGGCTCAGATGGCGAGAAAATTACCCGTTAGAATGGGTAGCCGACACCGAAGTTAAGAGCCATATTTTTCCACTTGAAGTTGTGAATCCAACGCTCGCCCTGGGGACGACCAGGGTTATGTAGCTGGATACCGAGGTCCAAACGCAACACGATGAATGTCACATCGATACGCAGACCGACACCTGTATTTAGGCCCAGCTGACGATAGAAGTTATCAAAGTGGAAAACCTCCTCTGGATTGTTGTCCTCCGTATCGCGCAGATACCACACATTACCCGCATCGACGAAGACCGCAGCGTTGAAAATCCACCATATCGGAAAGCGAAATTCGAGGTTGGCCTCGAGGCGCACATCACCCACCTGTGCGGGGTATGTATTATCGAACACCTCGGGCTTATTTCCTGGGCCCAAGGTACGGGGCACCCAGCCTCGCATCGAGTTAGCGCCACCGCAGTAGAACATCCTATCAAAAGGTATTGAGCGGCCCATCGAGTTGCCATATGTGACACCCACACCGCCGAACAATCGTCCCGCAAGGGCCATCTTATGTCCGAGGTCAATCTTGTGGCTGGCACTTAGGTCGGCACGCACATACTGCGAGTAGCGTATGCCGAAAATTTCGTAGTAATCCTTGCCCTCGGCGGGGTGCGAAAATAGCTTTTCAAGACCCTGAAGGAGGTTGCCCGCCGTCTCGAGATTTGCACGCACCACGGTAACATTTTGGTCGAAGTTAGAGCGCTGCGTATTATAGACCCACGATGCTGATAATCCAGCCGTTAGCTGCGACTCAAACGAGGTACGAAGGTACTGATTATCGATATCCGAAAGGAAGGCTTCGTCCACACTTTTCACATCAATCCAGTTGATATCCACAGGTCGAATTACCAGCGACGAGCGCGCGCCCTGTTGCCAGCTATATGCCCAGCGCGTAGTGAAGATATTGCGGCAGTAGTATGGTCTATTCTGGTGGTCGAAGGCCAGCTCAAGGCGTGTGCGAGGGTGCGAGATCTTCATTCCTGGCTTGTTCCATAATGGCGATAGGAAGCGAGGGAACGAGAGACCGAGCGTGAGGCCCAGCTCCTGCGCACTACGCTTCTCCACATCGCGTGCATACATAAACTCGAAGCCGAAACGGGCCGAAATATCGAATGCCTCGGCACCTCGAAACGCGTTCGTATTAGAGTAACCGAGCGTCGCCGCAAGGCCGTAGAATGTCGATGTTGTCGAGGCCTCGACCTCCACCTTCATACTCTGCTTGAGCGCTGGCGTGGCATAGATATTACAATCGAGATACCTCTCGCGCGAATCCACAAGCATATTTTTCTCCGCCTCTTCGCCAATAAATGTGAGATAGCTATCCCCCTGATTCACACGCTCAAAGGCCACCTTCGAGTTACGGAAGAAGCCCATCGACATCAGTTCCTTGTTGGTACGCGATATCTGCGACGCGTTGTATATGTAGTTCGGGTATAGCGGCACCGTGCGCCTCAAAACCGCATTGCGCAGCTGCGGCGTGGTGTTAAGGTCACGAATGATCGTAAGACCATTATAGTATGTCGTATCTATGACAGCATCAGCCTTAAATCCCGATGTCGAGCGCAACATAGGGTCGTAGGTAGGATAGATGTTGATGTTACGCAGGCGGTAGACGGCGTTGTTCTCGTATATCTGACCACCACGCTCGTCATACCCCACCAGCGTAGGGCGCACAATCATCGTCACCGCAGCGTCGTGACCTCGCTCCGTGGTGTCCACATCGTACGAAATGTTGTCTGCCGTAAAGTCGAAATAACCGCGATTGTTGAGCCACGCAGCGATGCGGTTACGCTCATCATCGAGGCGCGAGATATCGAGGATGTCGCCACGGTTGAGCAGCGACGCAGCCGTGTCGGCCAAGATAACGCTACGCAGCGACGAGTCACGGAAGTCGTACGACAACGAGTCGATGCGCGTAGGCAGACCCTGCTCAATCTTATATGTCATCTTCACGCGTCGGCGCTTGGCTATCGTATCGACCTTGCACTCGACATCTGACGAGAAGTAACCACGCGTCTGGAGGTATGTTTCAAGGTTCTGTACCGACTTGACAGTCAGCGCACTATCGAGCAATACGGGCTCCTCGCCAATCTTACGCTTAAAGTTGTTCCACCAATCGTGCTTCTCAGGATTAGCGTGCTCGTAAACCCAGACATAGAAGTCGAGGCCAAAAATCTTCTTGTTTGGCGACTGGCGGACATAGGTGTCAAGACCATCCTTATCCGCCGTAATGCGCCTATCGCGAGGCACGCTCTTATCCTCCTCAAACCTAACACTCGATAGGAGGTATGTGCCCTCAGGCAGGTCACGCGTAACGCTGCACGAGACGATGGTCATAACCATCGCCACAAGCATCATATATCGAATTAACCTACCTCGCATAAACGCCTCGGAAAACTATCTATTTAACTCATCTACAAACCTTTGCCACGCCTCTGCCTCGCCATAATCCTGCGTGCGGGCATAGCCGTAACCCTCGTCACCATAGGTCACACTACCCCCCCACTCGAAGGTGGCATTGCCCTCAAGGCGCGTCACAAGATCGCCCTCAGGGAGGGTCGTGCAGTAGACCATACCACCACGATTGCGCACCTCGATGCGCTCACCACGCACCACCCTACCGAGCAGCGCCGCCGCCGTAGCCGATGCCGTCATCGCCGTACCACACGACAGCGTAATACCAGCACCACGCTCATAGGTAGCCACGAAGATGCTCCGTGGCGTGCGACACTCGTACAGCGACACATTCACACCATTGGGCAGCAACTCCTTCAGCGTCAACACCTTCTCGCCAAGCGTCGTAAGCCTCTCCAGCGAGATACTCTCCACTGCCGCCACAAGGTGAGGATTACCCAAATTAAGTGCCGTAAATTGCAGCTCGTCGTCCAGCGCCTCCACCCTCTCACCTACGAGGCTCGCCTCAGGCGCAAAGAATGGAAAGTCGTGGCTCCACAAGCGGATAGGAATCTCGACGCTAAAGGTTGGTATAGCCTCCGCAATGGCGCCAGCACGCGCCACACGATACTCGCGTCCTCCCGATGTCATCACTCCTCTCTCCGCTATATAACCACGCTCGTAGGCGTAGCGCGCAACGCACCTGATGCCATTGCCGCACATTTCGGCGTGCGTGCCGTCGGGGTTGAGCATATCCATACCGTAGATGCCCGCCTCGTTGCGTACAACGAGGAGCACGCCATCCGACCCGATGCCCGTAGTACGGTTGCAGGCCCAGCGCGCAAAGGCGCTCCAATCAAGGGCGGCCAGGCTCGCATTATGGGCCACATCAACGAGGATGAAGTCGTTGCCTGAGCCGTGACACTTTATAATATCAAACTGCTGCATTACTCTTGCTCTGTTGAAAAGGGTAGACCAATTTAGGTGCATACTATCCCTCAAAGTTACAAATTATTTCCACGACTACAAAATTATACCCACATATTAACCTCTTTTTGGGCGTAGCTATTGCTCAAATGCGATAATTTTTGTAATATTGTATTACGGTACAACAACCTTTAACTCCAGAGATCTATGACCGAGAAATTTATTATGGCGGGCGATACGCCTTTGCATATCGCTGATAGTGAGCGTGGAGAGCGCTGCGTGGTGCTGCTACACGGCTATCTCGAATCGATGTTGGTGTGGGACGAGTTTGTCGACCTGCTAAAGGATAAGGTGCGCGTCGTTACGCTCGACCTGCCAGGTCATGGCGTATCGATGGTGGATCGCAAGGTGCACACTATGGAGTACCTCGCCGACTGCGTAGCTAATGCTATGGAGACACTCGGCATCAAGCGTTACAGCGTCGTGGGACACTCTATGGGCGGATATGTGGCCCTCGCTATGGTCGAGAAGTATGCGGCAAATATCGAGAGCGTCGTGCTGCTTAGTTCGACCACCTCGGCAGATAGTCAGGAGAAGTGCGACCGCCGCCGCAGGGAGATTGAGCTTATCAAGGCGGGCAAGAAGAATACGCTGGCGCGCCTTGTGCCACACGCAGGCTTCGCACCTGAGAATGTCAAGCGCCTGAGCAGCTATATCGAGGATATTGGCGAGATGATACTCCTCACCGAGGACGATGGCGTCATCGCGATCCTTGCCGGTATGATCGAGCGCAAGAGCCGTGGCGAGCTGCTGCGCGATAGCGGCGTGCCACATATGTTCATCTTTGGTCGTCACGACTACTACATCCCCGTAGAGGTTGCCGACGAGATGATTGCTGCCGACCCTAATGCCGAGGTTGTATGGCTCGAACATTCGGGACATATGGGCTTCTACGAGGAGCCCGAACTATGCGCCGAGGCCATCATCAGCATCACTACGCGTTAGCGAAGATAGCACTTAAAAAGCGTAGTTACACGCGGTTATAAATCGCTATATAAGGAAGGGAGTGCCCGAAAGGAGACTCCCTTATTTTGCCCAGATAGGGCGAACTTCACCAAACAAAAAATCCGCTGTGGCATACACCACAGCGGATTATCGCTAACAAGACATTACATCTTGTGTTAGAGTTTCTTGAGTCAAGGAGTCTCATTCGAGACATCCCCTCCCAACCGTGTTTAGCACACGGGAGTAATACTACTGCTCGAGCTCTGAGCGGAGACCCACGATGAGGTCCTCGTACTCGCGCAAACCGGTACCACCTGGGATAGGGTTACCTGTGATGACATTCTCCTTAAGGTTAACCAAATCGTCAGACTTACCCTGGATAGCTGCCTCGTTGAGTACCTTAGTTGTCTCCTGGAACGACGCCGCAGAGATAAAGCTTGAGGTCTGCAAAGCAGCACGAGTAATACCCTGAAGTACCTGGTTAGAGGTTGCAGGAACGATAGGACGAACCTCAACAAGAGCAAGGTCACGACGCTTGAGGGCTGAGTTCTCATCGCGCAACTTACGCATCGAGATAATCTGGCCTGGCTGAACATTCTGTGAACCACCAGCTGCCGTTACAACAACCTTGTCGTAGAGCTCATCGTTGACATCCATAAACTCCCACTTCTCAACCACCTGGTCCTCGAAGAAGCGAGTATCACCTGGATCCTCAATCTTAACCTTCGACATCATCTGACGAACGATAACCTCGAAGTGCTTATCGTTGATCTTTACACCCTGCATACGGTAAACCTCCTGAACCTCGTTCACGATGTACTCCTGAACCTTGGTAGGACCGAGGATACGCAAGATATCGCCCGGAGTGATAGCACCATCCGAAAGGGCCATACCTGCACGAACATAGTCGTTCTCCTGAACGATAATCTGGCGTGACAGTGGCACGAGGTACTTGCGTACATCGCCATCCTTCGATGTGATGATAATCTCACGATTACCACGCTTGATCTTACCGAATGTTACCTCACCATCGATCTCCGATACGATTGCTGGGTTAGATGGGTTACGAGCCTCGAACAACTCTGTTACACGAGGCAAACCACCGGTGATATCACCACCTGTCTTACCTACGACACGTGGAATCTTGATAAGGATGTCACCTGCGTGAATCTTACCGTTGTTCTTAACCATAAT
>JAGBTP010000051.1 GCA_017631255.1 Alistipes sp. | reverse complement strand
CGTCCATCTGTGCAGCACCGGTGATCATGTTCTTAACGTAGTCGGCGTGGCCAGGGCAGTCCACGTGAGCGTAGTGACGAGTTGCAGTCTGGTACTCAACGTGTGCAGTGTTGATGGTAATACCACGCTCCTTCTCCTCAGGTGCGTTGTCGATAGAATCGAATGAGCGGAGCTCAGACAAACCTGCCTTAGCAAGTACTGTAGTAATCGCAGCAGTAAGAGTAGTCTTACCGTGGTCAACGTGTCCGATAGTAACGATGTTCACATGGGCTTTCGAACGGTCACATTTTTCTTTTGCCATAGTAATATAAGTTTATAAGTTTTAAAGTTACTTATTCCATCTTCACAGATTAATCGCGCAGCACCACCACCCCTCTCAGGATGCTCAGTACTACACGCTCTGCAATGTGAGCGGAAGACGAGGCTCAAACTCGCGACCCATAGCTTGGAAGGCTATTGCTCTATCAACTGAGCTACTTCCGCAAAAATAACCGCTCGGAGTCCTCATCTCACTCACTTTAATGAGCAAGCCTTTGCAACTCCAACCGGCATCATAGTGGGAAGAGATGGATTCGAACCACCGAAGGCATAAGCCAGCAGATTTACAGTCTGCCCCATTTGGCCACTCTGGTATCTTCCCGATATTTCCCTGAACTGTCTCCAGTCCAAAGTCCTGAGCCGATGGAGGGATTCGAACCCCCGACCAGCTGATTACAAATCAGCTGCTCTGGCCAACTGAGCTACATCGGCATATGACTCTTATCGGGTTGCAAAGGTACAAACATTTTTTTAATTTGCAAATTTTTTGCAAACTTTTTTCAAAAAAAGTTTTTTACACCCCATTCAAAGAACTCACCGCGCTACACTTGCGTGCTTATGGCGGAAAATCGAGTGCAAATATATAACTATTTTATGAAACGCGAAACACTACGCCCACTTTTTTTTCAAGATAGCCTCTTTTTTTTTGATTTTGCCCCATTTTGCCCCCTATACCTATATATATAATAATATAATAGGGCCACGCGCAGCACCCTCGAGTTGCCCCCTTGGGGCGTAGTATAGAGCCCCGATATTTTTTTTGCCGCTGGCTGCTTAGAAGGGCAAACCTTGCAACGGCAGGGTAGAAAAAAATTTTGCGATAACGATAATTTTTCGCTCACAAATTTTGCAACTCGCTCCCAAGTAGTTATCTTTGCGCTCGCAAAACAAAACTGTTTAACCAAAAAAAAGATTAAAGATATGAAAGTAGAGAATGGCAAGAAGGTATTTGTCGACTATACACTTACAGTAGATGGTGCTATCGCAGACCAGTCACAGGAGGGTCGTCCACTCGAGTTTATCTGTGGTATGGGTATGTTGCTTCCTAAGTTCGAGGCAGCGGTTATCGGCAAGGAGCCAGGCGAGAAGGTATCATTCACCCTCGAGGCTAAGGATGGTTACGGCGAGGCTATCGCTGAGGCTATCGTTGAGCTTCCTAAGACTGTCTTTATGATGGACGGCAAGATCGCAGAGGAGATCCTCTTCGTAGGCAGCCAGATTCCTATGGCTACTGCCGAGGGTCAGCCTATGATGGGTATCGTTAAGGAGGTTAAGGCTGACAGCGTGGTTATGGACTTCAACCACCCTATGGCTGGCAAGACCCTCAACTTCGATGTTACCGTTGTTGATGTTCAGGAGACTACACCTGAGGATCTCGCAAAGATTATGGGTGGCGGTTGCGGCTGCGGTGAGTGCGGCGGTGGCTGTGGCGACGGCGAGTGCGGCGATAGCTGCGGTTGCGAGGGTTGCAACTAATCGTTACCAACACCAAAAAAGATGGGCTGTCCCAGTGGGGCAGCCCTTTTACTTTATTCGGAAGATTGGATTGCTCTTACTTTACCAACTCATAGTTCAGCGTCGCACTACTTCCATCGTATATTTGCTCGCCATTGAGGTAGGCGGTACGGTGGAAGGTGTAGCCCCAGTTTTTATCGCTGTCGAAGCGATACTTCGGGTCGTAGGCGTAGTCGCTCGAGAAGGAGAGGACATCGGTGGTACCATTGCCCCAATCTATCTCAAGGCTGCAATTCTCGCACTGCAAAAAGGCATCCCACTCGCCAATCCATAGGAGTAGCTCATTGTTGTTATCGTAGTAGATAAATACGCTCGTCTCCTCTGGTAAAATATAGAGCGTGCTGACATTCTTCACGCGATACTCATTGCCCTCGTAGCGCACCACAATCTGTTCTGCATCGAAGTGGCCCTCGGTATTCTTGTTCAGAAGGTTGTTACCCTCCTCATCGCGTGCATATACTATCATCTCGATAGGCATCCAGTCGACTATAGGCGCATCGTGGTCGATATGGTAGACGAGCACACGGCTATTGCCATCGTAGACCAGCTCGCCATTGAGGTAGGCGGTACGGTGGAAGGTGTAGCCCCAGTTTTTATCGCCGTTGTTGCGGTGCTTGGGGTCATAGGTATAGTCACTCGAGAATGATAGCACATCGGTAGCGAAGCCCCAATCAAGCTCGATGCTGCAATCCTGCCACCTGTTAATAGCATCCCATTCGCCGATTCTCAGATAAACCTTACCCTCGGCATCACGCTCTAAACTTATAAAGCCAAAGCGAGCTAAATATGCCCTCGTCCCAACCGTAGGCTCGCCACTTGATAGGAGCGTCTCGCCCAGAGGGTGCTCCTCGCCCTCGTAGCGCACCACAAGGTTGGACAAATCGACCGCCGTCTCCGAGTTCTGGTCCAGGAGGTCGTTACCAGAGTAATCACCGAGGTAGATGTTCATCACGATAGGCGCCCAATCGATAATAATATCCTCCTCATACTTGTCATACTTGTCGCACGATAGCGCAAAGAGCGACGCCACGGCTGCTGCAAAAACGAAAAACCTTTTCATAGTTGTAATACCTTATATTAATATCAAATGTTTGCTCCTGCCTCTCATCGGGGTGCGCAAACTACCCCTTTCTACCTAATGCAAAGTTAGGCCCTAAACGACGAGCAGCCAAATTTTCGGAGCAAAAGTTTTTCAGCGACGGTCCTAAAACTATGCTGATTATCAATAAGTTACAACGGTTATTTTTTCAAGTTTTTCATAGTGCTGATAATCAATAAGTTACACATTTACCACTACTCTCTCCCCTAACACACTGATTATCAGAATATAACACAAAATCGCCCACAGCCCACAAAACGAGCGCACCTCTAAAATTGGGGCAGGCTCTTTCTTTCATATCATTGCGCCTTGATGCGCCACGAAGGCTAATTACGACCCTTTAGCGGTATTATGACATAGCCATATTCGTAGCTATCTGCCGTAAGGCGGTAGGGGTCGTGCGGCTGCGCACCCCAGGACTGATCGCCACCAACACCACGCTGCGCAAGGTCCACCTGAAGCACCACCTCACGACGAGGCTCGACATCGGAGTAGTGCATCTGCTTCTTGGTCATACCGGGGTCGAGGTCCTCCGAACGGTACGGCATAGCGCTCACGCTGAGCGGCTGCATACCCTCGATGCGTATGCCCCTAAAATCGCTTGGTCGGCACAACTCGAGCCAGCGCACATCGGTCCTATTGCCCGACTCCTGAGGTCGCACATAGGGGAATAGCTGCTTATCGGTCGACTGAGTGTAGAGACCCAAGAACGATGACTCGTTGCGGTCGGAGTAGTTCTCCCACGGACCACGACCGTAGTACTCGAAATGCTTGTAATCCTCGGGCAGTATCATACGCATACCGAAGCGTGGCAGCTCAGGCACATAGTCGCCATCCCTGCGCCACGCCACCTCCACCTGGAGCGAGCCATCGGCAAAGAATGTATATGTCTGCGTGTAGTACGACGGTGCATCGACGAGGTAGAACTCACCACGCACCACAAGTCTATCGCTATGCTCCTCTACCGTAGCACCCAATGCCTTACGGCGGTTCGTGCGCCACACATTAGCGGTGCGCTGGAAGCCAGCACCCCAATCGTTGTCGGTCATAGCTCGCCAAAACCACGGCTCAGGCAACGCCCTCATAACATCCTCGCCATAAGCAACATAGCGCACAATATTACCACTCTTAGTGTTGAACAATATGCCAACCTCGCCAGCATATGCCACCACCCAGTCTTCACCTCGCTCGACCTCGATACTACCCTCAGGCACGGTACGCTCGAAGTCGTACGGTCTAATCATAAACTGCTCGCTTGCCACATGGTGACCATACGGAATTAGCGGATGCTCAGCGCGCTGCATAGCACAAAACTGCAACAGCACCTCGCCATCGCCCTTAAGCGCGATAGGCAGCGTGACATCGACATAGCCCCTCGGTGCGCACTTCACGCCGTCAAGGCTACGATCCTCAACAAGCTCACCATCAACGAATAGCGAGTAGCAGAACATAAAATCCGAAAGGTTCGTATAGTGGTAGTCGTTGTGGATACGCACCTTGCCCTTCTCCACATCGAGAAGCTCGAAGTTTATATCCTGATACACCTTCTTCACCTCCTCAAGACCTGGGTGGGGCGTGCGGTCGGGCAACACAAGGCCGTTGCAGCAGAAGTTCTCGTCGTGAGGGTACATCCACGCACCGAAGTCGCCGCCATAGGCCCAATAGTGGCGGCCGTCACGACCTACGGCGTCGATGCCCTGATCGACCCAATCCCAGATGAAGCCGCCCTGCATATGCTTACCGAGTGCCATTATATCGAAATACTCACGGAAGTTGCCCGTCGAGTTACCCATCGCGTGGGCAAACTCGCACATAATATATGGCTTACGGGCATCCTTACGCTCCGCCCACGCCCTAAACTCCTCCATCGAGGGGTACATCGGGCAGCTGATATCGGTATGCGGGCCGCTATAACCCTGCTCGAGCTGCACAAAGCGCGTCCTATCGCGCTCGTGAATCCACTCATACATCTCGCCATAGACCTCGCCATCGCTACTCTCATTACCCATCGACCAGAGTATCACCGAGGGGTGGTTCTTGTCGCGCTCGACCATAACCCTCACACGGTCGTGGTGCGCGCCCTTCCACTCCTCACGATGCGAGGGGTGGAACGATGGATAGGAGTCATTATACCCCGTACCGCAACCGTGCGCCTCGATATTAGCCTCGTCGACAAGCAGAATACCATACTCATCGCAGAGGTCGTACCACTCCACAGGCTGAGGATAGTGGCTCGTGCGAACGGCGTTGATGTTATGTTGCTTCATCAGCGCTAAGTCCTTAAGCATCAGCTCGCGCGTGATAATGTGACCCGTTGCAGGATTATGCTCGTGGATGTTCACACCGTTGATCATCAGCGGCTTGCCATTCAACAAAAGCTGCGCATTGCGAATCTCAACCTTGCGGAATCCCGAGCGGCACGATGTCGCCTCCACCACCCTGCCGCCGGCGCCCCTGAGCGTCACCACAGTAGTATAGAGGTTAGGCGTCTCGTCGCTCCAGAGTTTCACCTTGCTAAGCTCCTTTTCAAACAGCAGCTCACGCGACGCACGCGCCTCGAGGCTCACCTTTTGCGACATACGCGCCACCACGCCACCCGCAGCATCGGCAATAGTCAGCTCGACACTACCAGCAAAGGGGGCGTCGCCACTATTCTCAATCTTAACGGCAGAGGAGTACAAGCCCTTAGCATAGTTCTTATCCAAATCGGCAATGACAAACATATCACCAATACGCACATTATCAACCGAATAGAGCTTAACACCACGATCAAAACCCGACAATCGCCAGAAGTCCTGATCCTCGAGGTAGGAGCCGTCGCACCAGCGAAAACCCTTAATTGCAAGTAGGTTTGTGCCCTCGGTTAAGAAGTCAGTGATGTCGAACTCGACGGCGCACTTCGTGCCCTCGGAGTAGCCCACCTCAGCACCATTGAGCCATATCTGCATCGCAGCCAGGCCCGACTCGAAGTGGAGTATCACACGCCTACCGCTCCAAGCATCGGGTAGCTCGAAGCTATGGCGATAGCAACCCGTAGGGTTATCTTCGGCAGGGATGTGGGGCGGGTTGAGCGGGAAGGGATAGTTGACATTGGTATAGATGGGCACGCCGTAGCCGTTAACCTCCCAATTTCCCGGCACGGGCATCACACCCCACGCCGCATCGTCGTATTCCACAGCCTCGAAGCCCTCAGGGGCATCGGCAGGGCGGGGTGACCAGCTAAAGCGCCAATCACCACTTATATCCATAACGAGCGAGGACTCGCCACGCGCCGCAGCCTTCTCAGTCGTAAGGTATGGCACAAGCGAGGCACGCGCAGGGAGTTTATTTACGGCAAAGACCTCGGGATTCTCCCAATGTGGCACCTGCGCCGAAGCTGCTATTGCCGTGGCGCAGAGCAGAGCAAAAACGAACAACCTTCGCATAACTACTTAAGTATTAGATCCTCGACTTTAATCTTTGGCACATAGTGCACCCCCGCCTCACGGTAGTAGGTGAGCTGTGCGCCCTCCTCCACCTCCTTTAGTGCGATGCGCTCGTTAGGTTTGCCAATCGCCACCACCAGCACAGGCTCGTACCTAAGACCGAGCGCCTCACGAACCTCAGCGTGGTCGAAGGCACCGATGCAGATGCCACCAAGACCTATCTCCACCGCCTGCAAGAGCATCGACTGCGCCACGATGCCAAGGTCTATGTCGACATACTTCGACTCCTCGACCGTAGCACATATCACGATGAAGGCGTTAGGCTCAGTGCCCTCGAAGGGGAGGTGCAGCTCTGGCAGCGCACCGCCAAGGCGTATATGCTTAAGCACAGCCTCAGCCTCCTCGCCTAACACGGGACGGAAGCGCAGCACCTGCTGGTTACGCGCCGAGGGGCACAATGCCGCCACCTCGATTATGCGCCTAAGCTGGTCCTCACGCACCTTGAACGACGCGTCGTAACCACGATAGCTGCGGTTGGCGAGCAGCAGTCGGCGTAGCGAGGCTGTGCGCTTGCGTGCTGGTTGCTGGTTGTGGTAATCCTCCATTCGCTTCTCTAAATAGTTATCTGCCATAGTATCTTAAGTTTTAATGTTACACCTTCGGATTTGCGCCCCTTAGGGCTATATGCAAAGATACGATTTTTTCGCAAACCTACGCCCCTCGGTCGATGCAATATTGATAAAAAGGGTCTACCCTCAGAAGGATAGACCCTAATCGTAGCAAAGCTAAATCGTGATATAGCTCTGCCTATTGTCGCAAAGATTAGAACTTAACGCCGTAGTACGCCTCCACAGCAGCCTTAGCACGCTTGTGGTAAGCCTCAGCGCCTGCCTCGATCTTCTGCTCTGGGATGAGGCGTGTGCGTGGCTGGATGTTCTCGAATGATGTCATTGAGAACGAATCGCGCTGCATAGGCACTGGAGTCTTGCCAAGGGCAGGAACGGCCTGAGTTGCACCCTGAACCATAGGAGCAGCGTTAGCCTTAACAGCTGCGGTAGCGCCAGACTTACGAGTGAGGACTACATCGCCCTTAACGCGTGGGTTAAGAGGTGTAGCGTAGCCATTCTGAATCTGAGCAACGCAAGGATAGTAGTGCTCGGTAGTACCTGAACCATCGGTGTAGACGATAGGCTTGATGGTGATGGTGTTGTAGTCTGCCGAC
Source organism: Alistipes sp. (assembly GCA_017631255.1). Taxonomy (GTDB): domain Bacteria; phylum Bacteroidota; class Bacteroidia; order Bacteroidales; family Rikenellaceae; genus Alistipes. The sequence goes on along the minus strand of JAGBTP010000051.1, from coordinate 34,000 downwards.
ACCTCAACAGGGAAGCGAGCCTCGATAGTAGTACCGTTCTCAGTAACCACATCGCCACCGAGGTATGTTCTCTCGCCCACAGCCAACATATAGAATGTGTAGTCGAGACCGAAGTTGAACGCCTCCAATGGGTACTCGCGCTCGATGTCGATAGGCAACCATACGCTGCCGTCGGCGTCAATCTCGAGGTTCCACTTTGGACCGAAGTCGTAGAACATATGGCTCACCTGGCTTGTAGAGTAGTCATCAGCGATGAACAAGTCGTATGGTGTAGCTGTGATGTCGAGCATATAGCCCTCCTCAGCGAAGTCGTAACCGAGGCACAAGAGGCGGTTGAAGCCACGAGTACGAGCGTTGTACCACTCTGTAAGCTCAACGAACTCCTCGTAGAGCTCCTCAGTCTCCTCACGAGAGATACCTGCCTTAGCGTAGATATCGTAAACCTCCTGTGGCACGGTCTCAGAGTATGTAAGGCCATTCATAATTGTCACCTCAGAGCTGTACACACCAGCATCCTCGTAGGTGTACTCGCCAGTAGCGTTGCCCTCAGCGTCGGTAACAGCAACATAGCTGCGCATAGGAGCCTCAGCAACCCACTCGCCTGTGAGCTTCTCGAAGAGCTCAGAGTTTACGCGAACAGGGAAGTTAGCGTTAGGTGTGGTGTACTCAGCAACAGCGGTAGTAGCTGGGTCGTCAGGGTTGTTACCCGAACCCTCCCAGTTGTATGCGAGGACTGCAAGACGCGATGTAGCGTTGTCGCGTGACGACATTGTGAAGTTGAAGCCATCGGGTGAGTTGATAGCGTCGATAACTGACTGTGGGAACATATTACCCATACTCTTGAGGAGCGATGTGTAGCTGTACTCAGCGAGGATAGCGTCGAACTCACGAACATAGTTACAAGCGAAGTATGCCTCGGTGATGGCGTTATCTGGGTTAGGGTTCTTGATGTTGAATGTGAACGAGTATGGATCGTCGCTCTCAACGGCCGTAACCACAACATCTGGCTTTGGAAGAGTTACCTCAGGCAAAGTGAAGGTGTAGGTGTCGTAGCTCTGCTTAGTACCTGCGTTGTCGCCGATACCTGCAATGCAGACGCGTATGGTCTGACCAGCCAGACCCTTAGTGTCAACGAACCAGTCGGCGAGCCAGAGCTCAGTAGGCTCGTATGCCATCTCGATACCGAAGCTCATCATTGCGAAGTATGAGCCTGTGAACCAGCGCATATGCTCCTCGTTGTTCTCGATAAGTGGGAGGATCTGAGTCTCGTACTCCGACTCGGTGCAAAGCAAGATGCAGTACTGCAAAATCTCGTCAGATGGAGTCATCGAGATGCAAGCGTCGATAGGAGTGATGTCTGTAACCTTGATATCAACGCCGTTCTCGATAGTCTCAGGCTTAAGGGTCTCAACATAGAGACGCTCGTAGTAACCAGTCCAGTAGTTCTCGTTGTCGAAGTTTTCGGGATCGTTAGTCTGGTCTGTGTACCAAGCTACCCAGTCGTACAATGGGTTGTAGTAGCCGGGCTGCCAGCCTGCGGGGTACCACCATACGGTGCTATCCCAGTATGAGTCGTCGTTAACGCGCTTAGACTTGATCTCGCCACTCTCCTCGTCGATGTAGAGAACTGTACGCTCCTCAGTGTCCTGCATATACTCGAACTCACCTACCAAGAAGAAACCAGGCTCGCCGGGAACCTTAGGATCGTAGTAGCTTGCGCCACCAACATTACCCTCCTCGTCGTAGATGATGTCGCCATTCTCGTCACGCTCTGTGCTGTGGTAGTCGTCGCAGATAACGGTCTTGTCGGTTGTAGTCCACTGTGCTGCGTTGTAGAGCAAGTTGTCGTACGAACCCATACCCATAGACTTCATATAGTTGAACATCGCCATAGAGGTTGTAGAGTAGCGCAAAGCGTTACCACGAGCCTTAACCTCGTCTGGCACCTGAATATAGACCGAGAAACCATCGTACATACGGTCAACCACGGTCAAGACGCTGTCGCCATAACCGATAGTTGTGAACTCTACAACCTTAAGCTCGTCGACAATGGTGTTGTCAGCCAAGCGGAAGGCGAAGAAGTACTTGTAGGTGGTGTTCGACTGAAGACCTGTAAGCTCGATAGTAGTAGTTGTCTCGACAGAAGCGTCGGCGATGCTGGTCTTAACGCCACCCTGGAGGATTGCGGTTGCTGCCAACTCGGTGTCACGCTGCACATATGCGAACTCCTTCACATTGTTAGTTACAATGGTCAATGTCACACCATATGATGTAGGCTCGCCAAGATTTACCTCCATCTTAGTCTCGCCTGTCTTACCAGGGTTGGTACCTGGATCCTTAGTACAAGCGCCTACTGCAAGGGCCATAAAGATGGCAACCATTGCAAAAAGTGTTTGCTTAAAGTTTTTCATAAAATTAATAATTTGGTTTTTTATTGTGTGTCCTTGTCTTCAATTCTTATAATGAAGCTTGCAAATGTAACGATAATTTTTGAAACATCCGCAATTTATGCACATTATTTCCGCATATTATGAATTAATATTCTGCGAATTTTCAGCCTGTTAGCATATTCTACCACTCTCGCCATTCTAATACCACCGCATATTTTAGTTTTGTGGTCTTTCTTAGCACCCCCTCGATATTATGGTAGCCGCTACTATATCCTATTTTAAGCGCGATGACAGCCACCACCGCCCCTATTACACCTTGCGACAGTGCGCCCCACTATCACACATTACCGCCACAGAGACACCACACATTACACCCTACGCCAGCCTACCACACACTCACGCATTTCCCCACCCCTTCAGTAGCTGCCCCACCTAATCATCACGCACCGCACAAACAAAAAAGGGACTCTCCCTCGCAAGAGCTGCGCAGGAGAGTCCACAAGCACTTATATTACTTTGGAATTATTCGCGTACAAGAACGATGTAGTCGCCGCCAGCAAGTGTCACGCTGTGCGATGAACCGAGGTTAACCTTCTCACCTGTCATAAGGTTAGTCCACTCGCCTGGGTTAGTGACATTTACCGAAGTGGTCTGCTCCGCATTGTTGAAGTTAGCCACCACGATAACCTTATCCATAACGAGGGTCTTGCCACCCATATCGGCGTCGTTAACCTTCCAAGTGTGGACAGCAACCTCAGCTGCGCCGTAGTAATCCTCGTGCGAGGTACGCCAAGAGATCACCTTCGACATAGCGTCGTAGAGGGCCTTGCGGTTAGCATCATCGTAGTAGTTCCAGCGCACAGGCTTACGACCTGTACGACCATTCTCCTCGATAGATACATCGTAGCCAAGCTCGCCAAACTGCCACATCATCTTAGGATAAGGTGTAAGGAAGTGGAAGGCGTAGATTGCCTGCAAGCGCTTCGAGATAACAGCCCAATCGTTCTTCACCCACGACTGACCATACTTAACCACATCGTAGGCGATGCGCTCCTCGTCGTGAGTCTCGATATTGTTGATACGACCCTTCTTGAAGTCAGAGAAGTTACTCTTTGAGTTACCTGTATAGCCCATCACTGACTCCTTATAGCCGCCACGCTGGTTGTTGTTCCAGCAGAGGGCACGCACATCGTTGAAGAGCTTAGTCTCCTCGCGCTGGTCGCAGAAGTGCTCGAAAATAACATACGCATCCTCGTCGATAGCACGGATAGTCAGTGCATAGTGGGTCAAGATAGCGATACGCTCATCCGAGTAGCCACCCGCATCGTAGTCGCCAGGGTTCTGCACGAAGCCCTTAGTGAGGTCGAAGCGGAAGCCGTCGACATTATACTCCTCCATCCAGAACTCCAATACATCGTCGATGTATGCCACGGTCTCAGAGTATGTGTGGTTGAAGTCGTGGAATACGCTCCAGTTGTGAGGCGCATCGACATTGAAGAATGGGTTGTTCGACGCAGTCTTGTTAGCACTGCTATTCCACCACATCTTAGCGTATGGGTGCTGACCTGTTGCGTGGTTGAACACCACATCAATAATTACAGCGATACCACGCTTGTGACACTCGTCGATGAAGGTCTTATATGCCTCCTCAGTACCGTAAGCCTTGTCGGCAGCGAAGAAGAAGCAAGGGTTATAACCCCACGAGTCGTTGCCGTCGAACTCCTGAATAGGCATAAGCTCGATAGCGTTCACACCCAAAGTCTCGAGGTAGTCGAGCTTTGCGGTTACGGCGTTGATAGAGCCCTCCTCGGTAAAGTCACGAATGAGAAGCTCGTAAATAGCGAGTGAGTTCTCCGCAGGGCGCTCGTATGAGGTAGCTGTCCAGTGGAACTCCGCTGGATTAAGTTCAAATACCGATACGATGTCCGATGTGTACTCCGCAGGGTACTCCTTAAGGTTAGGATATACCGCCGATGAAATCCACTTATCGTTCCAAGGGTCGAGAATCTTTGTTGCATATGGGTCACCCACCTTGAGGGTGCCATCTACGAGGAACTGGTAGCCGTACTCAACGCCCTCCTCGAGACCCGACACCGTAGTCCAGAAGTAGTCGCCATCCTTCTTCATAAGTGCCTCGTTAGATGGCACATAGTTGTTGAACTCACCAAGGAGTACAACCGACTTCTTACCAGGTGCGAAGAGTACGAAGGTAGCCTCGTTGCCATTCACCGTAACGCCATTAGCTACGCCTGCTGGGCGTGCTGCGTTTTCAGTCTCACCCAATACCGCTACGAAGATGCTCTCCTCAACGGTATCAGTACCATTTGTAGCTACGGCCTTGAATACGATATCCTCTGGCTCAGTAGGGGTGAAGGCGTACGAGAGTGATGCGCCACCTGTCTCCGACACTGCGACATCGTTCTTATAGAGTTTCACATTTGTCGCCTCCTGCTGCTGCACCTGCACCACGCACTCCTCGCCTACCTGGAGGATAGCGCCATTCTCAGGCGTAACAAACTTAACCGACATACCCTCGGTAGCAAGCTCCACGAAGATATCTGCACCGTTGTCCTTAACCTCGAGAGAAGAGTCAGCCGAGCGGAATACGAATGCGATATGTGTTACGGTCTCGCTCTCTGGCACGCCATACCACGCGTGAACACCACCCTTGATTGTGTAGTGCCAGATGTTGTCGCCCTTAGACTCGAGCTTACACTCTGCTTTGTTCTCGCCCCACTCCGATAGGACATACTTCCAGTCGCCCGATGTGGTGCTCTCGTTTGTGAGCACACCTGTGTGTGCATACATCTCGCCCTTGAAGCCCTCGGCAGCGGTGCCCGCAGCGTTAAGGATTACCACGATGTCCTCGGTCATCGCCTCAGTAACGAAAGCAGGATCTGTCGAGATGAAAGGCAACTCGCCAGGTGTTGGCGTTGGTGCTGGGGGTGTTGGAGGAGTGTCAGGCAAAACAAAACCCGACTCATTGCTACAACCTACTGCAACGAATGCTGCAACAAGCGCAACTAACAAAAAACGAAACTTTTTCATCTGTGTAATGTTTGTATGTTAATATTGTTGTGTCTCCGCACTTCCAAAATCTGCACCTCGGCGCTTTATCTCCTTTATCACACTGCCGCTACCACGCCTCTGCCCTTTCACGCCCTCGCACCCTAAGTACTGCACGCTACCACGCCACTGCCCTTTCACGCCGCCGCATCATCACGCCCTCGCTCTATCAAGCCCCTATCCACATCACGCACCCCTATGGGCACGCATAGGCGCATATATCGGGGCAAAGCTACGAAAAAATATCGACAAAGAGAAACACCATCGAGAGAAATTTCCCGATGGTGTTATTTTGAGTATGAGCGGCTTAATAGTCGCTACGAGTGGACGAGGTACTCCTCGAGCTTTGTGCGCCACTCGTCAGGTATGGCAACGGTCTGCTGCGTCTCGAAGTCGAAGGCCACCATCACCGAGCTACTCTCAGTGAGGCACTTCTCGCCAAGCATAATACGCTGGTGCAGGGTCATACTCTTATTGCCTATGCGCGACACCTGGGTCACCACCACGATGTCATCCGTAAGCCTCACCTGACCCCAATAGTCGGTATGTGTCGAGGCGGTGATTATGCGCAGCTTATCGAAGACACCCGTCACACCGAGCACCTGAGTATAGAACGCCGTCTTACCCATATCGAAGTAGCTCTGCTGCCATATGTTGTTCACATGCATAAACGAGTCGACATCCGAAAATCGCTTCTGCACAGGGGTTATAATCTGCTTTGCCATAGGTCGTTACTCTCTGATTATGCGCACCTCGTTGGTCTCGCCAAAGGCGATGATAGAGCTTGGCTTGAAGGTAGGCTTACCCTCGAATCGTGGATTTACCACATAGTCCACGCCGTTGACAATCTCCTCAGCCACCTCCTTGAGACGCTTAGCTGCCGCCTCACCCGAGATATTTGCCGAAGTAGAGACTATCGGACGGCCAAACTTACGCAGCAGTGCCTGACAGAAGTCGTGACGCGGAACACGCACACCAAGCGTACCCTCCTCAGGGATAAGGCTTGGTGCCACGCCCACAGCACCTGGAAGTATCGCCGTCAATGGCTTCTCCGAGAGCTCCATAACCTCGAAGGCGATACCTGGCGCACGATTTACATAGCGCACCACCATATCGGCATCGCGACACAAGCATAGCATCGCGTGCTTGTCGCTACTCTGCTTGAGGGCATATACCCTCTTTACCGCCTCTTCGTTTGTCGCATCGCAACCAATACCCCACACCGTATCGGTTGGGTAGAGGATAAGACCTCCTGCGCGAAGCACCTCAACGCATTTTTCTACTGCCTTTTGCATATTACTTCTTGTTTCTTAGTTCGTTAAAACAGTGGCGACATATCGGTTGATAGGTATCCTGCGCACCGAGCAGCACCTGCTTATCGTCGGCCGTAAGGCGGTGCGAGTGGTTGGCCAGATCGCCGCAGCGCACACATATCGCGTGTACCTTGGTCACATACTCCGCCGTAGCCATCAGCGCAGGCATAGGACCAAAGGGCTGACCCATATAGTCCATATCGAGACCTGCGACAATCACACGGATGCCACTGTCGGCCAGCTTACGACACACATCGACGATGCCCTCGTCGAAGAACTGCGCCTCATCGATACCCACCACATCGACATCAGCCGTCAGGAGCAGGATATTCTGTGCCGACTCCACGGGTGTCGACTGTATGGCATTAGCGTCGTGCGACACCACCTCCTCCTCGGAGTAGCGCACATCAATCGAGGGCTTAAAAATCTCGACCTTGAGGTTAGCGAACTGTGCTCGCTTCATACGGCGGATAAGCTCCTCCGTCTTACCCGAAAACATCGAGCCACAGATAACCTCTATCCAGCCCTTATGCTTGTTATTCTCTAAAAACATTGTCCTATATATGATTCTCTTTTTTATTTCATCTCCTTGGCAGCCTCGTTTTTACTCATCGAGGCGAATAATCTTGGCACCGAGTGCGTTTAGGCGCTTATCAATATCACGATAGCCACGGTCAATCTGCTCGATATTCTGGATTGTACTTGTACCCTCAGCACTCATAGCGGCGATAAGGAGTGCCACGCCGGCACGGATATCGGGCGAGGTCATATTGGCTGCACGCAGCGGCAGACGGTGGTCCAGTCCAATGACCGTTGCACGGTGAGGGTCACAGAGGATAATCTGCGCACCCATATCTATGAGCTTGTCGACGAAAAAGAGGCGGCTCTCAAACATCTTCTGGTGGATGAGCACCGAACCCTTCGCCTGCGTAGCCACCACAAGGAATATCGAGAGCAAGTCGGGCGTGAGGCCTGGCCAGGGGGCATCGGCGATGGTCATAATAGAGCCATCGATAAAGCTCTCGATGCTGTAATTCTCCTGCGATGGGATGAAGATATCGTCACCACGCTGCTCAAAGCGTATGCCCATACGCGCAAACTGCTGAGGTATGATACCGAGGTTGTCGTACGACACATTCTTGATAGTGAGCTCCGAGCGTGTCATCGCCGCCATACCGATGAAGCTACCCACCTCAATCATATCTGGCAACATAGTATGCTCCGTGCCACCGAGTGACTCCACGCCGTCGATGGTCAGAAGGTTCGACGCGATGCCCGAAATCTTGGCACCCATACGGTTAAGCATCTTGCAGAGCTGCTGCAAGTATGGCTCGCACGCCGCATTGTAAATCGTCGTCCTACCCTCGGCAAGCACCGCCGCCATAACGATGTTTGCAGTACCCGTCACCGAAGCCTCGTCGAGGAGCATATATGTACCCTTGAGACGCTTTGCCTCGACGGTGTAGAACTCATCGCTGATGTCGAAGTTGAAGTCGGCACCGAGCTTCTGGAAGCCGAGGAAGTGGGTATCGAGTCTGCGTCGGCCAATCTTATCACCACCAGGCTTAGGCATAAAACCGACACCGAAGCGCGTAAGCAGCGGGCCAATCATCATCACCGAGCCACGCAGACGGCGGCAACGCTTGTGGTAGTCCTCACTGCGCAAGTACTCCAGGTCGACATTATCGGCCTGAATAGCGAAGTCGTCGTCGGAGAGTCGCTCGACCTTGACGCCCATCTTCTTGAGCAACTCGAGGAGCTGCATCACATCGGCGATGATTGGCACATTATGCAGAACCACGCGCTCAGGAGTGAGCAGCGCAGCACAAATTATCTGAAGAGCCTCATTCTTGGCACCTTGTGGCACTATCTCACCCTTAAGACGGTGACCACCCTCAACAACAAACTTTGCCATAGCTATAATTTTTTCTAAAGATACGAATAAACCGCGACACCTCCACCACCAAGGCCCTACATCCACCGTAAAACATTGGCCAGGAAGGCGCGCATCATTATGATGCCAAAGATACAAAATTTTCGACGATAACTACAAATTATCGTGCCACAAGTTTTCAACAAAGCTCAACTTTCGCCACCTCCACGCACACCTCCGTTGGTTGAATATTTTACTCCGTTGGCTGAATTTAGGCCTTGGCACGCACTTTTTAGGACTATATATTAACCCAAAGGTCGAATTGCGCTTTGAAATATTAATCCTATTTCGTTACTTTGCCAAAGAATCGCAAACCTACACTAACACCTTTGAGCTATGAAACACTTTGTAGACTACATCATAAGCAACGACGCCCCTACCGAGAGCATCACCGTGGGCGACGACCTCAGCCTCCTGACCCTCGGTGGCAACCCCATTGTCGAGCTATCGGGCGAGCCACGCAAACTCTCGCACGCCGTCATCGTCATCTGCACCTCGGGTAGCTGCCGCCTCAAAATCAACCTCAAGGAGTACGAGGTCGAGGCGCCGCAGCTCATCACGCTGATGCCAGGGCAGATTTTCGAGCCTATGGGTTACAGTAGCAACCTCGACGGCTACGCCATATCGCTCTCCAAGCGCTTTATCGATATGCTCAACTTGCCGGGCTGGCAGCGTCAATATATGGCTATGTACAACCACCCCGTCATCGACATTGAGAGCGACAAGCTCACCGCCATACGCTTCTTCTACACCACGCTATACCACGCAGCGCAGGACAAGACCAACCCCTTCCGTTTGCAGGTTATCGAGAATCTGATTCGTGTATTCTATTATGGAGGTGTGGCCAACTTCAACCACGACGAGGAGGGTAGCCACATATATAAGAATAGTGTCGTCGAGCGCTTCATCGAGCTTGTTCAGGAACACTACAGCAAGGAGCGCCTCATCTGCTTCTATGCCGACAAGCTATGTATCACGCCCAAGTACCTCTCGAAGCTGGTCAAGGAGCATACGGGACGCTCAGCGGGCGAGTGGATCGAAAGCCATACGATACTCGAGGCTCGTGCGCTGCTTCACTCCTCCGATATGACCATCCAGCTGATTGCCGCCTCGCTCAACTTCCCCAACCAATCCTTCTTCGGCAAGTACTTCAAGCGCGCCACAGGCCTCTCGCCCAAGCAGTACCGCCAGACGAGGTAGCCTGATATGCAAACCACGCATTAAAATCTACCACTCAATCGGCTCCTTACCCTGCGACACGAGGTAGGCGTTGGTAGCCGAAAAGTGGCGGCAGCCGAAGAAACCACGGTAGGCCGATAGTGGCGAGGGATGCACCGCCTTGAGAATGAGGTTCTTCGTCGGGTCGGCAATAGCACCCTTACGCTGCGCATAGTTACCCCAGAGCATATATACTACGCCCTGCTTGCGCTCTGCAATAGCCCGCACCACAGCATCGGTAAACTGCTCCCAGCCACGCCCTGCGTGCGATGCCGCCGACTGTGCGCGCACCGTAAGCACCGAGTTGAGAAGCAGCACACCCTGCTCAGCCCAGCGGTCAAGTTCGCCCGACGCAGGCACAGGCTTACCCACATCATCGAAGACCTCCTTCAAGATATTTTGCAGCGACGGCGGAAAGGGAACACCCTCATTTACCGAGAAGCAAAGGCCGTTGGCCTGACCCTCACCGTGGTAGGGGTCCTGACCTATAATCACCACCTTAAGCCTCTCGAAGGGGCACTTATCGAAGGCCCTAAAGATATTACGCCCAGCGGGATATACCATACCCGAGGCGTACTCCCGCTTTACGAAGGCCACCAGCTCCTCGAAGTAGGGCTTCGAGAACTCCGCGCTGAGAATCTCCTTCCAATCCTCCGCTATACGAACATCTACCATAGTGCTTACTTTTATTTGCGAAGATAGTTTATTTTAACTATTTTTGCAATACATAAATTTACCTATCACTAAATACCAACATATTATGCGCCGAATTTTCACACTCCTAACGCTTGCACTTCTCACCACCGCTACGCTCAGCGCGCAGCAGGTCAAGAACATCATATATCTCATTGGCGACGGTATGGGCCTGGCCTCGGTGTCGATGATGCAGCTCGAGAACAAGTACGAGCCTACGGTCTTTGACCGTGCCGACAACATAGCCCTACAAAAGACCTATTCGGCCGATAATCGCGTCACCGACTCAGCAGCCTCGGGCACAGCCCTCGCTACGGGATCAAAGACCAACAACACCTTCATCAGCGTCACCCCCGATGGCCAGCCTCTTGAGTCTCTTATGGAGCTTGCCGCAACAAAGGGTATGGCCACGGGTCTTGTCGTCACCACCTACATCCAGCACGCCACCCCTGCGGTATTCTATGCCCACCACACCTCACGCCACGCCTACACCGAGATATCACGCCAGCTTCTCGATAGCCACATCGATGTAGCCATTGGTGGCGGTATGGCCTTCTTCGACGAGCTCTATGGCTCACGCAATGAGGCCGTTGCGACAATGCACAGCAAGGGCTTCGACTACGCCGCAGCGATGGAGACCGTACTTGCGTACGACGGTGCAAAACCCCTTATCGCTCTGCTTGCTGACAAGGAGGTAGGCGCAAATAGCGGCGACTACCTCGCCACCGCAACTCGCGAGGCGCTGCGCCTCCTCGATGCGCGTGACAACGACAACGGCTTCGTGCTTATGGTCGAGGGCTCGCTTATCGACGGTATGGGACACGGTAATGATGCTGAGGCACAGCAGCTTGAGATGCAGGGATTTATGGGTGCTATTGAGGCAGCACTCGCCTATGCTGAGAGTAACCCCGACACCCTCGTCGTAGTAACTGCCGACCACGAGACGGGCGGTCTTTCGCTCGTGAGTGGCAATGCCGACTTTAACCTCTCAGAGCAGGGCGTGGAGTATCGCTGGACCACAAATGGCCATTCGGGCGTGATGGTACCTATATATTTATACGGCAAAGGCGCAGAGCTCATCAACGGCGTCATTGAAAATGCCGAGTTGGGCTCTGCGCTCAAGGCTATTATTGCGAGTAAATAATCTTCTGACTAAAGGAGATGCTCTAACAATATTTTGATTCCCAGCGAGATAAGGATTACGCCACCGAGAATACCGGCCTTCGAGCCAATCTTTGCGCCGAAGCAAGCACCGAGATATACGCCAGCTGCCGAGATAACGAATGTTATCACGCCGATGACTGTTGCCGCAACGACGATGTTAACACTGAAGAATGCCATCGTCACGCCCACAATCAAGGCGTCGATGCTCGTCGCTATGGCCATAATCAACATCGTGCGGAATCCGAAGTTAGCGTCGTGCCTCTCGTCGTCGCCCCACACCGTCTCACGAATCATATTCAGACCGATGTAGACCAGCAGCACGAAGGCAATCCAGTGGTCGATGCTCGATAGGAGCGTAGTGAATGTACCGCCAAGCAAGTAACCAAACACGGGCATAAGCGCCTGAAAACCACCAAACCACGCACCTGCAAGCAGGGCGTGGCGCATAGTCACCTTCTTGGTCGTAAGGCCCTTACCCACCGAGACGGCAAAGGCATCCATAGCCAAGCCTATGGATATCAAAATCAGCTCAATTACACCCACTATTCCTATTTTTTAGCATTATACTCCTTGAGGGCTGGTGTCGCAGCGCCCTTCTCGTCGAAGAGCTTACCCCAATGTGGCGATGTCGCCTCCCAGATGAATGTGCCACGACCCAAGCCATCGGGCAGCTCGCTCACGATGCGCTCGATAGAGAGGTAGTGGTCACGATACTCCACGACGATGAGCGGCTTATTGTAACGCTTAACAAGGGCATTGGTATTTGCCTCAAGCTCCTCCAATGTGCCGTGCCACTCAGGGTAGTACGACTGTCCAATCAGGTCGTACTCAACGCCATACTCATCCATAGCATCGAAGAAGCGCACCGACTCCTCAGCCTGGCCACCGAGGGCCACATGGAGCATAATCTCCGCCGCTGGGGCATACTCCCTAACGGCACGCACGCCCTCCTTAAGGAGTCCGCAGAGGCCCGCAAAGCTATGACGCACAGAGCCATAAGGCCAGAGCATACCGTTGCTCACCTCGTTACCCACCTGCACCATATCGGGCATCGTACCCTGCGCCGCAAGGGCTATGAGCGTATCACGCGTATGGTCGTAAACCGCCTGACACACCTCCTCGTACGAGAATGTCTGCCACGCCTGAGGCATTATCTGCTTCTGTGGGTCGGCCCAATTATCCGAGTAGTGGAAGTCGAGCAGAAAGTACATACCCGCCTCCTTGATGCGCTTAGCCATCGCCAGCGTGTGCTCCAAGTCGCAGTAGCCATCCCTCTGCGAGTAGCCGAGTTCCGAGCGAGGGTTGACAAAGAGGCGTAGGCGGATGTAGTTGAAGCCGTTGTCGCGCAGCAGAGCGAGGGCGTCGCCCTCCACACCCTCATCCGAGAATGTGATGCCGCTATCCTCCTGCCACTGCAACCACGAGATGTCGGCACCCACGGCGTAGGGTCGCTCGATAGATACCTGTGCCGATGCGGTCATAAGCGCGCAAAGCGCAACCAAAGAGAGTAGTAGTCGTTTCATAATTATCTGTTTATTGGTTTGCAAACTCCTTTAGCTGAGCGATTTCCGTTGCCCAGCGCTCCTCATCAGGGGTCTCAAGAATAAGGGGAATATTATCAAAACGAGGATCACTTGCGATGTAGCGGAAGCACTCCCAGCCAATCTCACCATCACCCAGCGGCGAGTGGCGGTCGATGCGGCTACCCAGAGGGCGCATAGCGTCGTTGAGGTGCATACCACGCAGGTAGCCAAAGCCCACGACCTTGTCGAACTCAGCAAATGTAGCATCCAGGGCCTCCTTGGTGCGCAGGTCGTAACCCGCAGCGAAAGTGTGGCAGGTGTCGAGACACACGCCCACACGGCTCTTATCCTCCACCTTGTCGATGATATATGCCAGGTGCTCGAACCTAAATCCGAGGTTAGAGCCCTGACCAGCAGTATTTTCCAGCACCGCCGTCACGCCCTTGCTGCGCTCCAACGCCATATTTATCGACTCGGCGATACGGTCAAGCGACCCCTCCTCCGATATGCGCTTGAGGTGGCTGCCAGGGTGGAAGTTCAGGCGGTCAAGACCGAGGAGCTCACAGCGACGCATCTCCTCAAAAAACGACTCGCGCGATTTCTCCAGACCATCAGCGTCGGGGTGTCCGAGGTTGATGAGGTAGCTATCGTGTGGCAAAATCTGCGCTGCGGCATATCCCGCCTCAGCCATCATCGTGCGAAAGAGCTCTATCTGCTTCTGTGTCAGCTCAGGAGCTATCCACTGTCGCTGGTTCTTAGTAAAGAGGGCAAAGGCCGTAGCCCCGATATCCTTAGCATTCTTAATAGCGTTCTCCACGCCGCCCGATGCACTTACGTGTGCGCCAAAATATTTCATAATCTTCTTAGTCTTAGGTTGTTATATTATCTTCAAGAGCCTCCTTAATCGCCCTGCACGCCCACATCGTCCTCGCCTCACTCTCCCACTCAGCACCATTTCTACCATCGGAACGCGGGCCAAAGGGCCTTTATCACTCTCTTCTACGGCAAAGATAGAAAAAAATTAAGAAAAGATTTATATCTTTGCATTGTATTTACTAATCCCATTATATATTAAAGTTATAATACACGATAAAACTATGAAGAAAATTTATGTCCTAACGGCACTATTGCTCCTCACTTCGCTCACCGCAACTGCACAGATTTCCATCGACGAGGTGGCCACCAAGAGCGAAAAACAGACCTTCGAGAACGATATGAAGTCGCAGAGCATCGACGCTGCATTCCACTCTGGCGCTGCGGCGCGCGCTGAGCGTCTGGCCATTCGCAAGGAGCGCAACACCGTCGACTTTTCGGCTAACCTACACGGCTCACTCACAGCCTTCAGCAAGTCGTGGCAGGCGTCGGGCGACAACACATTCACCATCCTCGCATCGCTTAACTTCCTCCATACATACAAGAAGGGACGCTTCACGCTCACCAATACCGCAACGGCTAAGTTCGGCTACAACAATATGAAGACCACCGTCAGCGAGGGCGTCGAGAAGGGTCTATGGTTCAAGAATGTCGACGAGGTGGCACTCTCAACAGCACCACAGTGGGCAATGGTCAAGAATTGGACCTATGGTGCCAACATCAAGTTCCGTACCCAGTTTGCGCGTGGATACTCGGCACGCACCGACCACTATAACGGCATAGCCCCCGTATCAAACTTTATGACGCCTGGCTACCTCGATGCTTCGGTCGGTTTCACCTATGTACTACCCTCTAAGAAGTTCCCGCTCAAGATTAACCTCGCGCCACTTGCGATGAGCGCCACCTATCGTAACGACCTGGGCGTCACCAACGACTACGGCGTGCCCGCAGGCCATAGGTCGAAATATGAGGGTGGTCTCTCGGTGCAGCTCGACTTCGACCGCACTTGGGGTGCCAACGGCTGGTTGCGCTACCGCACTACGGCATACTCGTTCTATGGTTGGGTGACCGACATCTCGTCGAAAAAGAAGTTCAAGCCAACGGAGGATAAGCCTAAGTATGAGCATATTGTGCCTACGCTCCGCTGGGAGAACACCATCGACATCAAGGCAACAAAATATATCTCAACGCAGATCTACTTCCAGCTCTACTACAATAGAGCCGAGGTCGACAAGTTGCAGGTATCGTCAATGCTCAGCGTTGGCCTTACTTACACATTCAAGAATAAGTAACCCCTCACATTAAGCAGCAACCCCACCGTGTGGCACAGCTATTGCCACCACAGATAACATATTTATGGAACAGAAGGAAAAGCGTAAGATAAAATTTTGGCGCGTGGTCGTCCTTATCTGCGGTGCGGCACTTGTCGCGTGGATGGGCTTCGGCATTGGTCGCCTTGTGGAGCATATTCGTATGCAGGGCCTTGTGCACAGTATGTCCGAGAGCGTAGGCCGCTACGAGAGCGATATGGAGGCATTCACGCAGGATATGGAGGCTATGGAGCGCCTCCTGTCGGGTAGGGATAAGATGATGCAGACCATACTTTCGGTGCGCAACCACTATGTCGACCCCGTTGCGCTCGACACCATCTACGAGAAGGCCATCCCCGCCCTCCTTTCGGAGCTCGACCCACATTCGGAGTATATACCCCAGAAGATGTTTGAGCAGGTGAACAGCTCGCTCGAGGGTGAGTTCGACGGCATCGGCATCGTATTTAATGCCCTGACCGATACCATCACCGTACTAAATGTCATACCAAAGGGCCCATCGGATATGGCTGGTGTGCGCCCTGGTGACCGCATTATGCTTATCGACGGCAAGGAGGTGGCAGGCAAGGGCCTTGCACAGGACTCTATGGTTAGGATGATGCGCGGTGTGCGTGGCTCGAAGGTACGCCTCTCGATTAAGCGCTCGTCGCTCGACAAGCTCGTCGATATCGACATCACGCGTGCCCCCATTGAGGTGCATAGCGTCGCCGCCGCCTTTATGCTCGACAAAAAGGCGGGCATCGGCTACATCCGCCTCTCGCAGTTCGCCCGCACATCATATGCCGAGGTGCGTGCGGCACTCGACAAGCTACGCAGCGAGGGTATGCAGAGCGTCATCGTCGACCTTCGTGGCAATGGTGGCGGCTTCCTCGACCAGGTGGTGGCTATGGTCAACGAGTTTCTCCCTGCCGAGAAGCTAATCGTATATACCGAGGATAGGTATGGCGAACGCATCAACGAGTACTCGCGTGGCGGCAAGTTTACCGATGTTGACATTGCCGTCCTGGTCGATGAGTTTAGCGCCTCGTCGAGCGAGATTCTCGCAGGTGCCATTCAGGATAACGATCGTGGTGTGATTATTGGCCGCCGCACCTTCGGCAAGGGCCTTGTTCAGGCACAGATACCCTTCGACGATGGCTCAGCAATACGCCTCACCGTAGCGCGCTACTACACCCCTACGGGCCGCTCGATACAGAAGCCATACACCAACGGCAACGAGAAGGAGTACCATATGGACCTTATCAACCGCATCAACCACCACGAGCTCTTCTCGGCTGACTCTATCCACTTCGACGAGTCGATGAGGTTCACCACACCTGCGGGTCGCACCGTATATGGCGGTGGCGGCATTATGCCCGATATCTTCATCCCTATCGACACGCTCTACACCTCGGAGTACTACAACAAGGTGTGGGACGGTAATGTGCTCTACCGCTTCACGCTCGACTTTGCCGACCGCAACCGCAAGGCTATGGATGGCATCACCTCACTCGAGGAGCTCGATGGCGTGCTCGACGGCGCAGCACTTATGGAGGAGTTCGTGAAGTATGCCGAGCGTAACGGCATCGCACGCAACGATGCCGACCTTAGAAAGTCGGGCGAGGTCATCGAGGCGCAGATTAGAGCCTACATCGGCCGTAATGCTATGAGCGACGAGTCGGGTTACTACCACAACATCTACCCTATCGACGAGTGTATGCAGCGCGCCGTAGAGGAGCTTCGCTCAGTACGCAAGAGCAAGAAGTAGTGCACGAGGTACAAGGGAGGGCGCGCACGATAGACGCGGCAAGGAAATACCACGACGCGCGCCACAACAATCTGTGTAATTGATAATTATAGAAATAAGATATGAGCAAACTATTTGGCACACTACTAACACTTATCGCCATTGCGGCTATGGTCTACGCCATCGTGTCGTTTGGCAGCTACCGCTCAATGGTCTTTGACAAGGATACCTCGACCGAGTGCGACTTAACCCCCACCGACACAACGCCCGATGCCGAGATACTAAATATGGAGGATAGTACCACAGCGGAGACAGCGGAGACGATGAATACTGATGCTGAGGCCGACACCATTGTAGCTGGGGAGGAGTAATTCCGGCGCTCACGCATATAAATAGGAAAGCAGTACTTGGAACCAAGTACTGCTTTTTGTGTTATGGGGAGGGATCTATTACATACAATAGCGTGAGATATAATAACATATGAGTTACGGACATCCCACTCCCACTACCCCATTTTTGCTATCAAAAGGTCGCATAACGGGAGCTAATTTTAGACATACGAAAACCGAAAGCCCACAGCATACTGAGCGTATGTGAGGAGCTCTCGGTTAAGCATAACGCCAAAGTAGCCCAGCTATACCACTTTTTTTTACATACACTGAGTGATATCCCATACAAAAGCCCTCGACCCCTGCTGCTGCGTGGTTGAGTCAATCTCGCGTACGGCATCGAGGAGGATAGGAATCTTCTCGTCCTCGACGATGGCGAGGATAGAGGTGTTCATTGATGGCCAGGCGTGTGAGCCATAGTGTGGCTCGCCGTCGTAGGAGCCACGACCCTCGGTGAGAGCCCAGCGGGTGAAGCCTCGAACACCGTGCTCGTCGAGCATACGATTTACACGGTCGGTGAGAGCCTGGTTATATGAGAGAAAAAATGCTTTCATATCTGTGTTAGTTATGGTTTAAGGGGTCGGCAGTAGGGCTACCGACCCGTTGATTACTACTTCTTAATGAGCTGCGAGCGGATGAATGCCTCCTCCTCAGCCTCGAGGCGCGCCTTGCGGGCAGCCTTGAGCTCCTTGTAACCCTCGAGCATAGAGTAGAGGGCTGGGATGATGAAGAGGGTGATGAGCGTCGAGACAAGGAGACCACCTACAACGGCGATACCCATAGGCTGCCAAATCTCGGAACCCTCACCAATACCCATAGCCATAGGCACCATACCGAGGATTGTGGTGAGCGAGGTCATAAGCACAGGGCGCAGACGGCTCTTACCACCGGCGATAACGGCGTCGTTGATAGCGGCACCACGCTCAACGAGCAGGTTGGTGTAGTCGACAAGCACGATACCGTTCTTGGTAACGATACCCACCAGCATAATGGCACCAATGAGAGCGATGAGTGAGAGTGGTGTTCCCGTAGACCAGAGAGCCACAAATACGCCCGACATCGCAAAAGGAATGGTAAACATAATGATGAATGGGTAGGCCAGCGACTCGAACTGCGTAGCCATAACGATGTAAACCAAGATTACGATGAGCACAAGGAGCGAGATGATATCGCTAAACGAGTCACCCTGATCCTCGATAGTACCACCGAGTTCGAGCGAGATACCAGCAGGCACCTCGTAGTCGGCAAGTACGGCGTTAACCTGTGCAACAGCGTCACCAAGAGCTACATTAGCACCCACAGAGCCCTTCACCGTAACGACACGCTGACGGTTCTCACGCTCGATCGTTGGTGACGAGAATGACTCGACAATCTGAGCCACCTCCTTGAGCTTAACAGGCTGTCCCATAGCGCTATATAGGGTGATATTCTCCACCGACTCGAGCGACTCACGGAAAGGCTCGTCGTAGCGAACAACGATGTTGTACTCATCACCATCCTCACGATACTTGGTACACTCATAGCCGTAGATACGGTTACGCACGAACTGCGCTGCCGTAGCCGAGTTCATACCGTAGTATGCGAGCTTCTCACGGTCGAAAATCACATTATACTCAGGCTGGAGGTCCTCACGCGAAAGTGACACATCACGCATCGTACTCAAGCCCTTAAGAATCGTGCGGAGCTCCTTAGCCGTAGACATCGCATCGTTCATATCGTGACCAAAGACCTTGACATCGAGCGTACTTGCACCGCCACTTGTAGGGCCGCTGCTACCACCAGGCGTTACGGTGTACTCACGAATCTCTGGAATCTGGTCGAGCTCCTTACGGATTACATCGGCAATCTCGAAGATCGTAGGGCGCTCGATATCGGACTTACGAGGCATACGAATGTTGTAGTTGATGATGTGCGAGCCTGTGGTCTGCATCGCCGCAAAGGCGTTGTCCGACGAGCTGGCACCTGCCGAGGTCGACACGAGGTAGATGTATGGGAACTTTTCGGCGATAAAGTTATCAATCTGGCGTGCTACGCGTGTCGTATAGTCCACATGCACATTCTGTGGGAGCTTGACAGTCATCGAGATACGCGCATTATCCGATGGTGGGAAGAACTCGGTTGGCACCTGCGAGATGAGCATCATCGAGATGCCGAAGAGCGCCAAGAAGATAGCCACAACGCTCTTGCGCCACTTAACCACGAAGCGGAGCGCCTTCTCGTAGATATTGTCAAGCCAGTTGAGGAACATATCGATAGGCTTGTAGACGATACCGATACCCTTGTATGTATGCGCAGCGCCGTCAATCTTGAGGAAGTATGCCGACATCATAGGCGTAAGCGTGATAGCTGCACCGGTAGATACACATACCACGATGGTAACGATCCAACCGAGCTCACGGAAGAGGATACCCGCCATACCTGGGATCATCGTAAGTGGCATAAACACCGCTACAACAACCAGCGTAGTTGCGATAACCGAGAGCCATACCTCGTTCGTTGCGTAGATAGCCGCCTCCTTAGGCTTCGAGCCACGCTCGATGTGCGAGGTGATGTTCTCCAACACCACGATAGCATCATCCACAACCATACCGATAGCGATAGAGAGCGCCGAGAGCGAGATGATGTTGAGCGTCGAGCCACTCGCAAAGAGGTAGATGAAGGCGCAGATCAGCGAGATAGGAATGGTCAAACAGATGATAAATGTAGCGCGCCAGCGACCGAGGAACACCATCACCACGAGGATAACGAAGATGAAGGCGAACATAATGGTCTGGGCCAGCGAGTTAATCGCATCGTTAATCTCACGCGATGTCTCGAAGATGGTCTGCACCTCGCAGTCGTTAGGCAGCGTAGGGATAATCTCCTTGAGACGCTCCTGCACATCCTCGATGATAGCCACCGAGTTGGCACCCGTCTGCTTCTGCACCATCACGCGCACACCACGACGGCCGTTGATGCGCTCATCCATCGTTGCCTTCTCCAAGGTATCGATGATGGTAGCCACATCCGAGAGCATCACGGTGCGGCCATTGCGGTTCGACACCACGATATTGTGCAACTCGCGCGAGTCGTCGAACTCGAGGTCGCTCTTGAGGTTGAACACCTGATCACCCATATCGAGCGAACCAGCAGGCACATTGATATTCTCGGCAGCAATAATCTGACCCAACGACTCGATAGTGAGGCCATAAGCCTCGAGCTTATTTGGGTCGACATTCACCTGTACCTCACGCTCCTGAGCACCGATGACCGCCACCGAACCGATACCGTTTACGCGGTTCAGTTCGTTGACCATTCTATCATCGAGAATCTTGGCAAGTGCGGCATAGCTCTCGTCTGCCGTAACCGAGAGCATCATAATAGGCATCATCGACGATGACAGCTTCATCACCGTTGGATACTCCACCTCATCGGGGAGGAGTGACTGCGAGCGGCTGACCACATCTCGCACATCGTTGGCGGCCTCCGTCAGGTCACATCCATACTCGAACTCGAGTGTAATCATCGACACATTATCCTTCGACTGCGAGGTGATCTTATCGAGGTTATCGACCGAGTTGAGCTGGTCCTCGAGCACTCGCGTGATGTTCGTCTCGATATCCTCGGCATTACCGCCAGGGTACATCGTGATAACGCTGATGTATGGGACATCGATTTCGGGGTAGTAGTCGACACCCAGCCTCATCACCGAGAAGAGGCCGAATACCACCACGGCTATAAATATCAGTGCGGTAGAGATCGGTTTTCGTACCGCGGTTTCGTAAATTTTCATTGTTTCGGTATTTACCTGTTAGAAGTATTGTCTATCTCCACGCTACTCGATGATGCTCACCTTAGCACCGTCCGAGAGACGCACGAATGATGTTGTAGCCACCTGCTCGCCAGCCTCAAGACCATTGATAATGTCGATCTTAGAGCCTACACGACGGCCATCACGCACGAAGCGGAACTCGGCAACGCCATCCTTGATAACATATACAAAACGCTCCGACGAGCCTGCCTGCTTCTGCACCGCAACATCATCCACGAGCACGCCATCACGCTTACCCATATTGAATGTAGCACGCGCGTACATACCTGGGCGGAGGCGCTCGTTCTTGTTAGGGATAGTAATCTCCACGCCGAAGGTGCGGGTAGCGGCGTCGAGCGCAGGGTTGATGCGCGACACCTTACCCTCGAAGGTCTCGCCAGGGAAGATATCCACAGCGATAGATACCACCTGACCCACCTTGACAAGTGGGTAGTACTGCTCCGACACATTTGCCATAACCTTGAGTTTGTCGATCTGCATCACGTGGAGGATAGGCATCGATGCGAAGAGGTCACCACTCTCGAAGTTACGCGCTGTGACAACGCCCGAAATAGGAGACTTAATCTCCGAGTTCTTACGCATCTGCGCCACCACCTCCTTTTGCAAGTTGAGCGTATTCTCAAGCTCGATCATCTGCTGATCGGAGATACCACCCGCCTCGTGTACGGGCTTCATACGATCGTAGCTATCCTGCACCGTAGCGAGGTTAATCTCGAGCTGCTTGAGGCTTGTGCGGTTGAGCGTAGCCACCACCTGACCCTCCTTCACTCTGTCGCCCACATCCACCATAATCTGGTCGATGTGCAGACCCTGCGCCGCAGGGGTGATGTCGTTCTCCTTGTATGGGAGAATCTCCGAGGTGTATGTCTCCAAAAGGTCGACACTCATAGCCTCGGCAGTGCATACCTTCACAGCCACAGCCTTAGGCTCCTCTACGACGGCAGCCTCGCTGCTCTTCTTCTCGTTGTTCGAATTGCAGCCCACCAGCGCAGCCACTGCAATCATAAGCATTAAACTCTTCTTCATAATTCTATCTGTTATTAATTTTTATCCGTTAAACCAAATCCTTACTCTGCCACATTGTAGCGCTCCACGCCCAACGCCTTCTCGTACTGAGCATATGCAGAGAGGTAGTCGTATATCGACTGCGAGTAGCTTAGCTGCGCCTGTGTGAGCGATAGCTGCGAGGTGTTGAGCTCGAGGATGGTGCCCGCACCAGCGTTGTAACGCGTGAGCGAGATGTTGTAGGCCTTCTCAGCCTGCTGCACTGTGAGCTCATTCGAGAGCATCGTCTCGCGTGCGGTGAGAAGGGTGTTGATAGCCTGCTCCACCTGAACACGCACGCCATACTCGGCATAGTCGCGCTGGATGTCGAGCTGACGCATCTGGTTACGCACCTCACGAAGCTGGTTCACCTTCTTGAAGCCTGCGAAGATAGGAATCGAGATCTGCGCGCCGATAGATATAGGCCACTGCGACCAGAACTTCGACTGATTTGCCGTTGTGCCCGCAGCGCCACCACCGAGCATACCCGCAAGGCTGTTACTTGTCTCCTGCACGATGTACGACACCTGACCAAATGCCGCAATAGTAGGCATACGCGTTGTCTGGATGAGCTTCTCCTGATGCTCCAACAGCTCACGCTGAATGTCGAGAGCACGGAGTGTGGTGTTCTCCGAGATATCCATCGAGTAGTCCTCGCCGAGGAGCACCTCGTTGCGGAAGTTGTCGAGCGAGCCCTTCACCTCCACCTCAACATCCTCAGGGATAGAGAGGTACATCTTGAGCTGGAGCTTGGTAATCTCGATAGCGCTTTCGGCCTGCAACACCTGAGGCTTGAGATTGGAGAGCTGCACCTGCGCCGTGATGTAGTCGTACTCGGCAGCAAGACCGTGCTCGTACATATTGCGAGTGTTGTCCACCACGCGCTGTGTCGTCATCACCGCCTCGCGCAACACCTCGAGCGACTGCTCAGCCAGGAGCACATTGTAGTATGCCGAACGCACCGCAGCAACGAGGTCGATACGGTTTGCGCGCGCACTCTCTACGGCGCTCTCCATCTGCGTGCGTGTCATCTTGAGCTGGCGATATACCGATGGCACGAAGAGTGGCAGCGAGAGGCTACCAGCCGCCGTGATAGAGTTCTTACCGCCAAACGAGAGACCCTTAGCCATCTCCTGACGCACGAGCGCAAGTGAGTACTGACCCGACACATCTACCTGTGGGTAGAGCGATGCGAGAGCCTGCTTACGCACATAGTCGTAGCGCTCAATCTCGAGGTTTGCCACCTCGATGGTAGGGTTATCGCTAAGAGCAATCTCAATCGCCTCGTCGAGCGATAGTGCGAGCTGACCAGCACTCTCTGCGGGCAGCTGCTGCGCCTGTGCCACGCATAGCGCTGCGAGGCTCAGGGTGATGAATGATAGTAACTTTTTCATTTTATACCTATGTTTATATATTATTTACACTGTGATTACAACGCCTTATGCTCCACTATATTGCCAAAGTACTTGCCAAAACAGCGGTCAATAACCTCCATTCCGCTCTGCGAGCACAAGCCACGCAAGAATACCACGATGGCATATGTCATCGTGCATATCACCTCCTCGGCATCCTCCCTCTCGAGGCTGTCGCCCATCATCAGGCCCTGCACGCTGCTCTGCAACACCTTGACCACGAAGTTAGAGTCGGCCGTCTGCGTGAAGTAGCCACACGCCACGCACTCCTTAATCCAGCTACTCAGGTCGGCAGTCGTATTTGTGTAGGCATCACCCTCGATACGACTAAATACCGATGGATAGAAACGCTGTAGGTTGCGGCGCATACGACAAGCTATGGGGGCGTGGTTTATCATATCGCGCAGGCTGATGAGCATCACCTCCAAAACATTATCTACATTGCCGCACTGCGCCTTACGACGCTCCTTGCTCTGCGCAATGTAGTGACAAATGCTCTGGTAAATCAACTCCTCCTTATCGCCAAAAAGCTCATAGAGCGTGCGCTTCGATATGCTCAACTCCTGAGCAATATCGTCCATCCTCACAGCCTTAATACCCTGAGTGACAAACATCTGCGACGCTTTTTCTACGATAATTTCCTTCTGTGTCATAAATTTCACTGATTTGACCCGACAAATATAATTAAAAAACTCTAAAAACAAAAAGAGTTTTCAGGTTTTTTAAGTTTTCAACTATCGCACCACACCCACCTCCCTCGCCAAATTATCATCACCCCAAATGCCTCAATATTAACACATAGCGTCCTGACAACGACCACACGGTTAGATATCCCCGTCGCTCCTCCTTGACATAAGGGACAATCATTCCTACCCTCTGATCATATCACTGGACACAAATCCCCTTACCCTCAGCCCCCCGACAACACGATGAGACCCCATGCACAGATGCTCACACCATAGGAGTCACCTCACCACCTACTTGTGCCATCTAACCCGCGCCATAGGACTCACATTCCACCTACTTGCGCCCTCCATCCCACGCCATCTCGCTATAATTCACGACAACTCCTCTCCCAACCCGCGACAAGGATTACTGCTCCCAAAACTCTCACACACTCCATCCCACGCCATCTCGCTATAATTCACGACAACTCCTCTCCCAACCCGCGCCATGGATTACTGCTCCCAAAACTCTCACCCTCTCCAACCTGCGCCATAGGACTCACATTGCCACCTACTTGTGCCCTCTAACCCACGCCATCTTGCTATAATTCACGACAACTCCTCTCCCAACCCGCGCCAAGGATTACTGCTCCCAAAACTCTCACCCACTCCAACCCGCGCCATAGGACCCACATTGCCACCTACTTGCGCCCTCCATCCCGCGACATAGGACTCACCTCACCACCTACTTGCGCCCTCCGTCCCACGCCATAGGACCCACATTGCCACCTACTTGCGCCCTCCATCCCACGCCATCTCGCTATAATTCACGACAACTCCTCTCCCAACCCGCGCCAAGGATTACTGCTCCCAAAACTCTCACCCTCTCCAACCCGCGCCATAGGACTCACATTGCCACCTACTTACGCCCTCTAACCCACGCCATAGGGACACATCACTTACAACTCACGACTTACCAGCCCCACCCGACAACACAAAAAAAAGGCGAGGCTCCCCGAAGGAAGCCTCGCCACATAGCGTTAGCGTGTTATTAATGCTCCATAGCGCGTGCTGCGTATGAAATATTGAGTGCCTCTGCCTTACGCAACTCCTGCTTTACTGCAGTGAGCTTACCAACAGTTGCATTCTCATCAACACGGAGGTTTACTACAATCTCATTAGGGCCTACACCCTTAGTAACTGTCGTAGCAGAGATGAAGTCACGAATGTCCTCAACCTCACGGGTCTGGTCGTTGAGCTGAATCTTCAACGCATCCTCACCCTTAGCAGCACCAAGTGGCTTACCCATCCAGATATTTACAAGATTCTTCTTGTCGAGCTCAGTAATCTCGTTAGCCTCAGGCATCTGTACCGAAACCAACGGATCTACCTCACGCATCGTAGTTGCTGCCATAAAGAAGAACAACAACATAAACACGATGTCAGGGAGTGATGAAGTCGACATTGCGGGCACTTCACGCTTGCCCTTTTTTGCCATTACTGCCATACTACTTCTTAGTTTGATCGTTAGGTTCTGCCTCAGATATCTTCATAGGAACGGCCTTACGGATGTTCTGGGCCTCGATGTCGGTCAACTCGTCGTACACCTTACCATATACCTCGCGAGAGATATCGTCGCGGTAGAGGTTAAAGGCGTGAGTCAACTCATCCTGAACCTTGAGATATACCTTATACTCTGTCTCATCGTCGGCCTTCAACGAAACAAGACCTTCGCTGATGTTATAAGTTTTGCCATCGATCTCGGTAGCCTTCTTTGCAGAACGGTTAGGATCTACAAGGAAGAAATACACCTCGCGCGATAGGCGTGAGTGCTCGCCGCTACGACGCAAGTCGATAGAACGATACTCCTCAGTGCCCACCATAATGGCGCCACTACGCGATACATTTACCTTAAGTACATTACGCTCGTTAACATCAACATCGTTCTGCTGTTCCGTAGGGTCGATCCAAGGCGGAAGCGTACGCTTCATACCTGTGTCGACATCCATCGTAGTTGTCACCAAGAAGAATATCAACAGCAGGAACGCGATATCCGCCATTGAACTGGAGTTGATATCTCCAGCCTTTTTCTTAGTTTTTGCCATAACTACGACTTAAAAATACCACGAACTGCCGAGAGAATAGCTGCAAGAGCTGCACCGGCGAAAGTGATGTATGTTACCAAAATACTTGTGTCGGCAATCATATACTCGAATGTACCGAATACATCGCGGGTAGTAGGATCAGCACCGATACCGAGGTCGTAACCAGCAGCATCCTTAAGAGTGTGACCTTCTGCCCAGCCATTGCCCTTAGCGATGATGTATGAAATAGCAACTACAGCTACTACTACTACCAATGACAACACGGTCTTCTTCAAACCACCTGCGTTGAACAAAGTGTTGAAGAGAGCAGTAACAACGATGTAGCATACTGCAAATACCATCAAGAAGTAGAACCACATAAGGTTCCAGTTGATAGCAACTGCAAGTGCCTCCATATTCTTTGCATTGAGAGCAGCCTCCTCGTTAGCCTTAACAGAAGCAGCGATGTTCTCCTCCATAATGTTTACATTCTCCTTGTGCTGAGCGAGAGTGTCGTTGAGAGCCTTGAAGTTAGCCTCTACACCCTGAGCAGCCTCGAGCTTACGCTTGTCAGCAGCCGAAAGACGCTTGTTCTGGCCGAGGGCCTCGATGGTAGCCATAGCCTCCAATGCGCCCTCACGAGCAGCAGCAACCTTAGCCTCGTAAGCAGGGATGATCTCGTTTACAGTATTGTTGAGCTTCTCCTTCTCCATCTCGATAGCCTCGAGCGTAAGGATGCCCTCGTCGAGCTGGTTAGCGAAGATGATGCTAAGAGCTCGGATACCCTCCGATGTAGTCTCTACTGGCACCGGCTGGTCATCTTCTGTATTCACAGCAACACCGTTGGCATCGAACTTCTGAACGAGTGGTGTGCTACCAGCAATCTTTGCTGAGTCGGGAGCATTCCAACCGGCAACGATAGCCCAAGCAACCATAGCTACTGATACCAAGGCGAAAGCCAAGAATACATATCTATGTAATTTTCTCATAATTAACTTTATACTTATAAGATTAGGTCTTGATTAGCGCTTGTTGTATGCAGTAAGCATATCAATCAAGGTGATTGAAGTATCCTCCATCTTAACTACCTGTGACTCGATCTGAGAGAGGATGTAGTTGAAGAACACCTGAAGAATAACTGCAGAGATAAGACCCAACATAGTAGTCAAAAGCGCCACCTTGATACCACCTGCTACGACAGCTGGAGAGATAGTAGCCTGTGCCTGGATATCATCGAACGCCTGGATCATACCAACAACGGTACCCATAAATCCGAGTGATGGTGAAAGAGCGATGAAGAGTGAAATCCAAGAGAGACCTGACTCGAGGTGACCCTGCTGAACTGAACCGTAAGATACAACAGCCTTCTCAACAGCCTCCAAGCCCTGATCGTAACGCATAAGACCCTGGTAGTAGATAGAAGCTACTGGACCACGAGTGTTACGGCAGTACTCCTTAGCAGCGTCAACGCCCTGAGTGTTAAGCAACTCCTCAACCTTCTCAGTGAACTTCTTAGTGTTGATCTGAGCCATTGAGAGGTAAAGAATACGCTCGATAGCGATAGCCAAACCGAGAACAAGGCAGACAAGCACTGGAAGCATCCACTCCCAACCACCTTCCAAGAACTTCTTCATAAGAGCGAAGTGCATAGGCTCACCAGCCAACTCCTCAACAGCCTCAACCTCTGGAGTAGCTACCTGCTCAACTGCAACCTCCTGTGCTGGAGCCTCGTTAGCATCCTGTGCGTAAGCAGCGCCGAATGAAAGAGTGGCAGCTGCCAAAACCAAAAAGAATTTTTTCATAATGTTTTGTTAGTTAAAATTTGTAATTTTTAGTAGTTGTTTTCTCTATTTTTGTTTTTTGTTCAACATTACCGTCCGTTCTTGCTCTCCGTTTTTTGCTGTCGCTGGGCGCCACATTAATTCGCAGAGCTTCTAAAACTCGATGTCAATCAACACATTACGCCACTAAAAGAGCAATATATCCATTTAAGACACATCTTTTAGCGACATTTTACAGTGCGAAATATACAAATTATTTCCGAAAACTGCAACCTTTACATAGTAAATTCACCACGCAGAGGTCTACGCATAAGTTTAATCATTTCGGAAACTGGCAAATTTTTGCCTAAAACATACATAAGCTTTGTCACCGCCGCCTCGATGGTCATATCGTGTCCCGATACCACGCCAGCCTCCTGCAACGCAAGACCTGTCTCGTAGAGATTCATCTGCACAGCGCCATCCTTGCACTGCGACACATTGACCACCACAACGCCACGCTCGACAGCCTCCTTAATGATATCGACAAACCAGTCGGTCGTAGGGGCATTACCCGCACCATAGGTCTCGAGCACCACGCCACGCACGCCACTGTCGATGAGCATAGCGCGCAGGATTGATGGCTGGAGGCCAGGGAAGAGCTTGATGACCACAACATCGCTGCACAACGACTCGCTGATGCGGAACTCATCCGAGAAGTCGGGCGCATAGGATGCTATTGCCGAGGTGTTGTACTGAATCTTGACACCCACATCCGCTAATGCCGTATAGTTGAACGATGCGAAGGCGTTGAGCGCCTCGGCACTGAACTTCGTTGTTCTATTGCCACGCATCAGCTTATTCTGGAAGTAGAGCGCCACCTCTGGTACGATAGGATTACCCTCCTCGTTCTTCGCTCCTGCAATCTCGATTGCCGTGATCAGGTTCTCACGACCATCCGTACGCAAGATGCCGATAGGAATCTGGCTACCGGTAAATATCACAGGCTTAGCCAAATTCTCGAGCATAAAGCTCAGAGCAGCAGCCGAGTACGACATCGTATCGGTACCGTGCAGGATAACAAAGCCGTCGTATGCGGCATAGTTATCGCGGATGATACGCGCCATATCGACCCAGTTCTCCACCGACACATTCGACGAGTCGATAGGTGGCTTGATGGTCATAACCTCAAGGTCAACCTTGAGGCGTTTTAGTGATGGAAACTCCTCATATATACCGCTGAAATCGAACGGAACCAACGCTCCTGTTGTCTCATCGGTCTTCATACCGATGGTACCTCCGGTATAGATTATAAGTATAGACGAACGCTTCATAGCATTACGATGCGCAACTTTAGTGTTGTGCTATATCTTCACAAAGGTAAACAAAAAAAGTGAACCGAGAACTTTTTGGCTCACTTTTTTCCTATTAGGCATAATATTTATGCATATCGGGCCCTATATGCCGAATATTTGTTTTGCCACGGCGGTGGTTATGGCATCCACCTCCGCTGGCACTATGCCCTTCAATTCGGCCACCTTGTCGCACACATACTTCACATACGAGGGCTCGTTGCGCTTACCTCGATAGGGCACAGGCGTGAGGTAGGGGCAGTCGGTCTCGAGTATCATATATTCGGTCGGCAGTTCCTTAGCCACCTCGGCCACACCGCCATTCTTGAATGTCACCACGCCACCGATGCCAAATACAAACTCGCCGCAGCGCATCAGCTTGCGCGCCATATCCACATCGGCAGCATAGGCGTGAAACACACCCCTTAGGCCACGACCACGGTATGTCGACACCGCATCGAGCATCTCTTTATAGGCCGAACGCGTGTGTATGGCTACGGCCTTGTTGTACTTTATTGCCAGCTCGAGCTGTGCGTGCAACGCCTCGCGCTGCTCACGGTAGTAGTCCGTACTCCAATAGAGGTCAAGACCTATCTCGCCGACACCACAGAACCTACACTGTCCATCGCGCAGCTGGCGCTCTACCATATCGAGCTCCTCCAACCACCGTGGGTTATCGTTTACCGAGGTGGGATGCAGTCCCACCATAGCACGACAGCGCGCAGGGTGCTCCTCGGCCAAGGCGAGCATCCTCGCTCTGCTCTCCGAGTCGATATCGGGCAGGAGCAGCATCTCCACTCCCGCCGCCCACGCACGCTCAAGGGCCTCGGCCCTATCCGCGTCGAACTCCTCGGCATATATATGTGAATGTGTATCAATCATCTTTGGGGGTAATTTAGCTAATTTTCAATATCTTACAACTGCAACATAATGCGCATTTATAACCCGATAAGGCTATACCCTCTCGTAGCGCTGGCCAGGCAACGAACGCACCAAGCCCTGCATCTCGAGACCTAAGAGCGCCATCATCAGCTCGCCTATCGAGAGTCCCGTAGCGCGCATCAACTGCGACATATCCATCACCTCAGCCTCGCCAAGCGCCTCCACACACCTGCGCTGCGCAGGGTCGAGCGACGCATATAACGCCTCCGCAGAGGGGACAACACTCGCCTCAACACTCCCGTTTGCGACATCCCAATCCATATCCGAGATGATGTCGTCGGCTGTAAGTATCAGGCGCGCCTTACCCGTACGGATGAGGTTATTCGTGCCAAACGACGCACTATCGGTCACACGCCCAGGAAGCGCCATAACGGTGCGGTGGTAGCCGTCTGCCATATCCGCCGTCTCGAGCGAGCCACCCTCAGCCGGCGACTCGACAACAAGCGTACCCATACTCATCGCCGCAATTATGCGGTTGCGCGCCAAGAAGAGACGCCCGTTCTGCTTACTCTGCGAGTGCAGCTCCGTAACTATTGCGCCACCGTGACGAATTATATCCTCGGCCAAGGCCCTATGCGGTGCTGGCTTGACATCAGGCAGGGCATTTGCCACCACAGCGATGGTCGTGGCATTATGCGCAATCGCCGCACGATGACACGCCGCATCAACGCCATAAGCCAAGCCGCTAACTATGCACAAATCAGCAACTTTTGCACTCAGCTCGCCGACAATCTTATCTACAATATATTGCCCCGACGGCGACATCTCGCGCGTGCCGACCATCGAGAGCATACGCATCTTGAGCGCCTCAACATTACCACGCACGAAAAGCACCTGCGGTCTATCTACGACCTCACGCAGCGGCGCTGGGTAGGCATCATCGTCGACATCGACAACCGCAATATCGTGCCTACGGCAGTACTCCAACTCCCTCTCAGCCAGACGATAGCACTCACCCGTCGTGATACTGCGCGCCACACCCTCCCTGAGGCCAAACTCCGTCGTCAGCCTCGCAAAGGGCGCCGTAAGCACCTCACGCGCCGACCCCACACACTCCATCAAGCGCGACGCCGTGGTATTACCCAAGCCAGGTACAAAGAGCAGGGCAAGATTATCGAGTGTCATAGCACGCAATTAAAAATTTCTCCGTTTTAGCCGCAGTGGAAGTAACGATGTACGAGGGCGAGCATCTGCTCCTTGTCGTTGCCGATATCCTCACGCAGCGTTCTGTCGTCGAAGCTACGCAGACTCTTGAGCACACCATCAATCATCGCAGCACTAAAGACACCCTTAGCCTCGTACTTCGCCCTATCGCGCTCAAGGGCATCTGCCGACGCCGCACAGCTATCGGGCAGCTGAGCCAAGCCGTTGAGCTTGTCGGCATTCTCCTTCTGGTGGATGTTTACATTTACATAGGTGCGCTCCGCCACCTCCAACGCATTCTCCATCTCAAAGCCGTGACGGCACGCCACCACGAGGCCAGCGATGAGCTGATATACATCTGCCGAGCCATCAGGTGAACGCATCTCGACGGTCTGCTTCTGCGAGGTGTCGTACTCGCTAAGCGCCTCCAACGGATTGGCAATGTGGCACATATCGCTCTTTGCGGTCCAGCCCAGCGGCACACGCACGAGTACCGAGCGGTTGCGATCGCCCCAGCAGACATTCGTAGGCGCCTCCTGATGTGGCACAAGACGGAAGTAGGATGTAGGATTGGTATTACCGAAGGCCGTAATTGATGGTGCAAGCTCCATCATACCCGCAATGGCACGGCGCGCAGTGGCAGAGAGTGCACCGCCATCGAGCATCATATTCTTGCCATCCTTGACGATACGCATATGTATATGGAGTCCCGAGCCAGCCTTGCCCGCCGTAATCTTCGGCGCAAAGGTTATGTCGTAGCCGTAGCGGTACGCCAAGTTGCGGATAATCCACTTAGCCACCACCAGCTGGTCGGCAGCCTCCTCAGCCGCAACGGGGAGGAACTCAATCTCGTTCTGCTCGTATATCTTGCCGTCGATGGTGAAGTTACCCACCTCCGAGTGGCCATACTTAATCTTACCTCCCGCCTGCGCGATGTAGGCCATACACTCGGTGCGGAACTCGTTGAACTTGGCATATGGTGCCGACTCGTGGTAGCCCTTCTGGTCGGTTGCGGGGAAGAGACCTTCGTCGGGAGCAATCACATAGTACTCCAACTCACCCATCGCCTCGAACTGCATACCCGTAGTCTCCTCGAAGGCACGCAGCGCCTTGAGCAGCGTGTATCGTGGTGCCGACGCCAGCGGCTCGCCATCCTTGTTGAAGAACGAGCAGAGCATACTCAGCGTAGGTATCTCAGCAAAGGGGTCGTGGAAGGCAGTGCTGAAGCGGGGCACGACATAGAGGTCACTGCTGCCCGCCTCGATGAATGGGAAGAGGCTCGAGCCATCGACACGCTCACCACAGGTGAGTATGGTTTCGAGGTACTCGGCATTGTTAATCACAAAGTTAAGGGTCTTGAGACGCCCATCGCCAGCGGGATACATAAAGTTGACCATACGAATCTCGTTCTCTGAGATGTAGCGCACGATATCGGCCTTTGTCAGTTGCTTAGCAGGCTTGAGCAAGTAGGCAACAACCTTATTGGGATTAAGTTCTAACTCTTTGTTCATAGCATTTGAGTTTTGTGATATAACATTGTTTAACAAAGTTACGAAAAAATTGGCGATTAGAGCAACATCCGGGGCGAAAAATATAGGGGTACGGAGCGGTTTATTTGCTATATATGAGCCGAAATTGAGATAACAGGATTTTTTGTTTATTGCGCACTCGATGTAATTCAACCACATCAATGCGCTCAAGACCACTTTGTTGGCAGAAGGGCACCGAGTGCAACACTCCCTACCGACATAGCACAACACCCTTTGTTGTCAGAAGGGGGCAGATGTGGCCTCGATAAAGAGAAAGAGCGGATGGGCTGTACTGAAGCGTACTGCCCATTCGCTCTTTTGATTGAGAGGTCGCAGATGACCCCTTATCACAAGAAATTAGTTTACTGTGGCGTTGACCTTGACATAGTTATATCCCAAGCGGCGGAGCTGGACCGAAACACCAGCCTCGAACATCACCTTCGTAGTGCGGGCGAAGATGTGGAAGGCCATGACGCTCTGTGCCTCGATGCCCTCCTTGCGGATGAGGAGCTGTGCTGCCTCAGCGGTGGAGCGCACCATATCCTCGAGCTTCTCGGCAGCCTCGCTACCCAGCGGGTGACACAAGAGTATCTCGGTGATATACTCGTCCATGCAGTCGAAGCCTCGTGGCTCGGTGAACAT
>JAGBTP010000050.1 GCA_017631255.1 Alistipes sp. | reverse complement strand
TCAATGGGAGGAGATAGTTCATATAAGAGAACATACCCTTCTTCATCTCACCACCATACCAAGTATTGAGGATAACCTGCATCTTCTCAGTGAGGTTGAACACAACAGCAGTCTCAGAGTTAAGACCGAGCTCCTTGTAGTTCTCAACCTTAGCCTTAGAAGCGTTGAGCACTACGAAATCTGGCTCGCCGTAGGTAGCCAACTCCTCCTCAGTAGGACGGATAAACATATTCTTCACGAAGTGAGCCTGCCAAGCAACCTCCATAATGAAACGGATCTTAAGGCGGGTATTCTCGTTAGCACCGCAGTATGTATCAACTACATAGAGTTTCTTAGATGAGAGCTCCTTAGCAGCCAAAGCCTTAAGCTCTGCCCAAGTCTCCTCAGTTACAGGCTTGTTATCGTTCTTATACTCCTCAGATGTCCACCAGATAGTGTCGCGAGTGGTGTCGTCCATCACGAAGAACTTATCCTTAGGTGAGCGACCTGTGTACTCGCCAGTCATTACATTGACTGCGCCCATCTCGGTTACTACGCCCTTGTCGAAGCCTGTGAGCTCAGCCTTAGTCTCCTCCTCGAAGAGGGTCTCGTATGAAGGGTTGTAGACAACCTCCTTAACATCGGTAATACCGTACTTTGAAAGATCAATTGTTGCCATAGTTTCAATTTAATTATTATAATTATACATCATCTCTGTTTTGGGGCACTGCGCTCAGGCTAATCGTAGGTCAGCAATAGGCGCAAATGCGTTGCAAAGATATAACTATTTTTTATTCTGTGAAAGTTTTAACAGAATTAATTAAAAATTTTTATTAAAATATTTTTCCCTTATTCCTACAACGCTGAAAACAATA
This sequence comes from Alistipes sp., assembly GCA_017631255.1. Classification (GTDB taxonomy): domain Bacteria; phylum Bacteroidota; class Bacteroidia; order Bacteroidales; family Rikenellaceae; genus Alistipes. The sequence continues at coordinate 6,098 of JAGBTP010000050.1, read as the reverse complement.
GGATTATTATGGCGCGTGGATATATTATAATTATAGTATATCGCGCAGCAAATGGGCGAAAATACGAGCAACGGGGCGACCGCCACCACCTCGCATCGCTGGGCGGGCACGCAACGCTACCCTATCAACGAAGCCTTTTGCTGCCTGACACACTCCCCTATCACGCGTCGACGCCATCAGCTCACGATTGATGTAAAGACTACGAGCATCAAGGTTGGCACTCCCCACCACCACGCGTCTGCCATCGACGATAGCCAACTTAGCGTGCAGGAAGGCATCGGCCACAACCACCACCTCAATGTCGACGGCGAGTGCCTCCTCTATAAATATAGGCATCAGGCTATCGAGCGGCCAGACATCGCACCGCTCAGGGAGGAGGATACGCACCCTCACGCCACGCGACACCGCATCACCAAGGATCGAGAGCATACGCCGCGTAGGAAATAGGTATGGCGTAGTGATGATAACCTCACGCTGCGCCTCACTCGCTATGTCGGTGAGCAGCGACTCCATAGCCCCGCCACCAGATGCCTCCGAAAGATGCAGCGCAACGCCCGCACCGGCCGTAATATCACAGCGCACCGCCTCGCCCCGAAACCTACAATAGTCCCACTCAAAGGCCTGCACCACACCCATCGCCACAGCACCCTCGAGGCGCAGCACAGCATCGTGCCAGATACCGAGTGCATTGCCCGCAACATATCTATCTGCGATGTTTATACCTCCAAGGTAGGCCACACGCCCATCAACGACCACCATCTTGCGATGGTTACGGCGGTTGGCGATGCGCTCCGACATCAAGACCTCGACGCCACACTGAAGCAGCCGCCTACGAATATCTCCCGCCACGCCACGCGAGCCAAAGCCATCGAGCAACACACGCACCTTGACACCCTGACGAGCCTTGCGTGCAAGTAGCTCCGTGAAGGCTCGTCCCACATTATCAGCCTCGAAGATATAGAACTCCAGGTCGACACTCCTACGCGCACGCTGCACATCGGCGATTATGCGACTGAAGATTGACTGCGGCGTAGTGAGCAGCTCCTGCTCTCGCGCCACGACACGATACTCCCTCATAGCAACATTTATTACTACGGGAGCCACTACGGCACACTTTATGCCAAAAAATTTGGCTATTAAATAAATTTGGACTACCTTTGTGCAACGAAATTCAAAGGGGTTCTAATCTGTCAAAGATTAGGATTCATTATTTTTTTGTATCCACCATAACCGCAGTTACTTAGCCTTATTTATGGTAGTAATTGCCACAGTGGAACAAAGGCAGCGTAAAAATTAAGAATTAAAAAATAGACAAAGTTATGAGTAACGAAATTATCTACCTCACAGCAGAGGGTATGAACAAACTTAAGGAGGAGTTGCACCACCTCGTATCTGTGGAGCGCCCTGCCGCAGCCGCAGCCATCGCCGAGGCACGCGATAAGGGAGACCTCTCGGAGAATGCTGAGTACGACGCAGCACGCGAGGCTCAGGGTCTTCTCGAGATGCGAATCGCAAACCTCGAGCACACACTCACCAAGGCACGCATCATCGACGAGAGCAAGATCGACACCTCTAAGGTGCAGATTCTCAGCCGCGTGAAACTTATGAATCACAATGTACGCCGTGAGGTTGAGTACACCATCGTGTCGGAGAACGAGGCTAACCTCCGTGAGGGTAAGCTCGCCATCGGCACCCCAATCGCCAAGGCTCTCCTCGGCAAGAAGGTTGGCGAGATCGTCGAGATTCAGGTTCCAGCCGGCCTCCTCAAGCTCGAGATCCTCAACATCTCGATCTAAGATATCGTAGGATAAAGTAAAACTATCCGCAACTGCTAAGGTTTCAACCTTGTAGTTGCGGATAGTTTTTTGTGTATAGCAGCTATTACCCCCCTATTGTGCCACTGAACGAGAAGGGCGACAATGGATAGCACTATGCGTACATCCATTGTCGCCTCATTAGTTAGCAGCAGTAGGTGCTGCCTTATCACTCCAAATTAGAAGTGGTAAGTACAAGTAATACCTACATTAGCCAAACCTGTCGCACGGAAGCCAACATTGTTCTTCTTAGCGCCTGCTGCGCGTGAGCCTACATCGTTACCGCCGTAGTCTGGACCGCCATAAGAGAAGGCAGGACCGATGACAGGAGTGTAGTCAACAGAGAGGCTCAGAGGAGCCTTGCGGAAGTTGTAACCGAGGCGAGCCATACCTGCAACACCTACATAAGCGTAGTGAGCGGCACCACCGACATTAACGCCGACACCTGCGTCGAAGAACCAGTCACCACCATTAGGAGTCCAGTCCATAGTACAAATCTTCCAGTTGTAGAGAGCAGTAAAGTCAGCTGTTACGCCACCCAACCAAGCCGCACCAAAGCGACCCTCGAGATAGTTCTTCTTATTGAAATCGTACTGGCCAACTACCTGAACACCTGAACCAACACGGCCACCGATTGACCAATTCTGTGCTGACACGCCAGCAACCATAACCATTGCTACGAGAGCAAGTAAAAACTTCTTCATAATACCCGATGTTTTTAAGTTATAAATTAACCTTTTCGAAGACAAATATAATATTTTTTTTGCAGACTTCAAAATTTTATTCAACAAAAAAGTAAATTATATAAACATAAAATATCGGCGTGTGTATTGACATAGGTGATAAAAATAGCGTAACAATATGGCATAAACTATAATAGGTGCACCGAGTGGCGCACCTATTATTTATGGTACTTAGGGGTCGGTTTATAGCGTCTCGAAAGGCTCGAGGACAAGCGATGCGCCGCCGTTGGTATCCTCGACCATAATGCAGATATAGTGAGGTGTAGCGTACCACAACTCTCCCCAGTTTACCTCGGTAGACTCGTAGAATGTTCGTGCGCGAGGTGTAGAGGCAGTAGAGATAAGTAGATACATCATATCCTCGAACGAGTTGATACCATAAGAGGTGTAGTCCGACCAATTCTGGCGTGCATCCTCCACCTGATCCTCACGATAGATGGTCACGAGGTACTTCGACACGCCCTCGCCCATAGTGCAGTAGAAGGTCACATCGTTAGCACCGATATTGGTAATCTCGACATCGACAACGCCCGTTCCTGCCGTCATAGGCTCGGTCTTAACCTCGATAATCTCCACGCCGCTCTGCATATCGTAGCCCGTCTCCGAGTCAACAAGCACCGCAAGGATGATGTAGTCGGTGTTGGGCGATACATTCATCATATAGCCAGGGATGAACTCCTCACCATTGCGCCAATCAATCTCCATAGGACCCTCGAATAAGAAGCCATAGTTGAGCACCCACGCACCAGGATTAGGGTTCGAGCTATTGTATACAATCTTCTCAGCCACAGCGCAACGCCAATACTGACCCGCTGGGGCGTTGATGCGGAAGCTGAACGACGACGAGCTGACATCGAGGAGCTCGAGGAGCCTTCTATTCTCGTTGTCGTCATCAGGCACCGAGGTACCCGACATAGGGCCGTTGTAGTAGCCGCAGACGCTGTGCTGCGTGCCCTCGACATCGTAGGTAAACTCGAAGTAGAGCGAGTAGTAGCCATTGAGCACATCGACATTGCAGTAACCCGAAGTGAAGAGGTAACCCTCCTCGGTGCTCTGCTCAGGACGGAGGACGATACCCGATGTCTCGCCAGCGATGGTAAATGGAGCTGTTGTATTCTGAGTATCAAGCTCATAGCTACCATAAGGAAGGTAGTTACTCATAGTCTCGTCGATGGTATAGAAGTCGAGAATGATGCGCTCACCCGTCTCAGCGATAAGCGTAACATAGTAGTTGTATGGCTCATACCAGCGACCACCCGTTGTCTTGGTGATATTTAGTGCATCCTCTGGAAGCTCGATAGTGCCACCTCCATTGTCACCACCTCCGTTGTCGCCGCCATTATCACCCGCAGCTGAGGTCTTAAGCGTCAGGGTGTTAGACATCACAGCACCTAAGTTGTTGCTCGCTGCCGCTACGACATAGTAAACGGTGTCACTCTCGAGACCCTCGACGGTGGTAACGGCGCCATCACCCGCTACAACGACACCCTCAGCGAGGATTGTGTCAGCGGTGATTACATCACCATCGTAGAGCATATAGGTGCACTTCGAGGCGTTGCTTGCCTCCACGGTAAATGAGATTGTTGTAGCGTCCACCTTGCCAGCCACCAGCTTGACGGTAGGTACTACGCCATCACCCCTGTCGCTCTGGCAGCCCACAAGAACGAGCGCCGCAGCAAGGAGTGCTGCGCAAAAGTTGAATAGATGTTTCATTATGGTTAAAATTGTTTGTTGAACACTTGTGTAGCACAAAGATAGGAAAATTTCCGCAAATAGCAAGGCGGAGTTCGCTTGATAAAATATGTTTGAATTATAATTTCGTCCCTAAGCGCGCGACCTAATTTGTTGTTTGAAGGGGTTAGCCTGGCCCATCGTAAAAGTAGATCCCCACGGGATAGTACACCTAGTACAGCCCGTGGGGTCTGACTTTTGTGATGGGTCGAGAATGGACCCTTATCACAACAAATTATCTTTTGGTCTTGTAGGCCGCTCTGTACGAACCCCTCGCCATCTTCTGAAGCTTGTTCTTGATGAGGTTACGACGCAGAGGAGCGAGGTGGTCGGTGAAGACACGACCCTCAATGTGGTCGTACTCGTGCTGGATGACACGAGCAGGCTTGCCGGTAAACTCCTCGTCGTGCTCTACGAAGTCCTCATCGAGGTAGCGCATACGAATGGTGACAGGACGACGCACATTCTCGTGGAGACCTGGGAGTGAGAGGCAGCCCTCCTCGAAGAGCGATGTCTCCTCAGATGACTCATAAATCTCAGGGTTGATGAAGACGCGCTTGAAGTCTGCAAGGGTTGGATCCTCCTCGCCCCAAGGGGTGCAGTCGACGATGAAGAGGCGGATGTTCTTGCCAATCTGTGGTGCAGCAAGACCTACGCCCTCAGCCTCGCCAAGGGTGACCCACATATCCTCGATGAGTTTCTTGAGCTCAGGATAGTCAGCGGCGATATTCTCCGACTTATTACGCAAAACCTGCGAGCCATATATTACGATTGGATAAATCATAGTTTCTTGTGTTACAACATTTTACATTCCGACAGAGGACATATAGTCCTGAAGTATAATGGCTGCCGACACCTTATCTACCAGCGACTTATCTCGGCGTGCCATCTTGCCGATGCCGCTCTCGAGTATTGTGCGCTGTGCCAACACCGAGGTGAAGCGCTCGTCGTAGGCGACAATACGCTTATCGGGATAGGCGTGACGCAGGCGGCCAATGAGGGGCTCGACAAAGCGCATAGTATCCGAGGGTGCACCGCTCATCTGGCGTGGGTAGCCCACGACGATGGTCGACACCTCCTCCTTAGCGCAGTAGGCGGCGATGTAGCGCTCCAGCTCCTTGGTGCTCACCGTCTCCAACGGCTGGGCGATGATGCCCAGCGGGTCGGTGACAGCGATGCCTGTGCGCTTGGTGCCGTAGTCTATGGCAAGCATCCTCGGCATATAGTAGCGCTATTAAGCCTTGATTCTCTTGAACAACTCGCGGAACGATACCTCCTTGTCAACCATAGCACGGAGCTCCTCGATCTTGATACGCTCCTGGAGCATAGAGTCACGGTGACGAACGGTAACAGTACCATCCTCCAATGTCTGGTGGTCAACGGTAACGCAGAATGGTGTACCGATGGCATCCTGACGACGGTAGCGCTTACCGATAGAGTCCTTCTCGTCGTATGCGATGTTGTAGTCGTACTTGAGGTCGTCGATAATCTGGCGTGCAACCTCTGGGAGGCCGTCCTTCTTAACGAGTGGCATAACGGCAACCTTGGTAGGTGCAAGCGCAGCAGGGATGCGCAATACTACGCGCTCCTCGCCACTCTCGAGCTTCTCCTCGGTGTATGCTGCCGACATAATCTGGAGGAACATACGATCCACACCGATAGATGTCTCAACAACATAAGGTACATAGCTCTCACCACGCTCTGGGTCGAAGTACTGAATCTTCTTACCTGAGAACTCCTGATGGCGACCCAAGTCGAAGTCGGTACGCGAGTGGATACCCTCCACCTCCTTGAAGCCGAATGGGAAGTT
>JAGBTP010000049.1 GCA_017631255.1 Alistipes sp. | reverse complement strand
TGAGAAGAAGCTCGCTCCATTTAGCGATATTCCAATCATCTTCACCTCGGTAATCAACAAGCAGCGTATCTTCGATGTGTTGCAGGCCGCAATTCGCGTATATCAGTCGCGTAAGCGTCGCATCTCGACATCGGAGCTCAACGAGTTCTTCTTGCCACTTATCGAGAACTACCCTCCTGCTGCAACTAAGGGTAAGTACATCAAGATCAAGTATGTAACACAGCTCCCAACACCAACGCCACAGTTCGCCTTCTTCGTGAACTTGCCACAGTACATCAAGGAGTCGTACCGTCGCTTCCTCGAGAACAAGCTTCGTGAGGAGTGGGACTTCTCGGGTGTGCCTATCCAGATCTACTTCCGCCAGAAGTAGGCCAAAAATTGAGGCGATTGACAGCTAAGCAGTAAGCAACAACAAGAGATTATCCCGAGGGGTAATCTCTTGTTGCTTTTTATTTGTGTACGGATTGGCGGTACGGCATATAGTGGGCGGGCGCGTCGTACAGTTGGTCGTGTACCGGAGGGGACAGTGCGGCGCGTCGTGCATTTTGTAGTGGACTGGATGGGACAGTGCGGCGCTTCGTACAGTTGATTGTGGACTGGAGGGGACAGTGCGGCGCGTCGTATAGTGGCAGGCTTGTCGTGCATCTTACACCCCATCGCGCATTGGCACAACTAAAAATAGCGATTTTTTTGCAGTTATAAACTATTTTACTATTTTTGCAACATAATTTGGAGTAGTGTGTTAATGGGCAAAATAACAGATATTTATTAAGAGAATAGGAGGAGTTACAAATATAGCAACATATCTCCTATTAGGCGATATAATTAGGAGCTTAAGGCTTGGTAAAGCGTTGCGATAAGCAATTGTTATACAACCACATAGCCCAAACTAATGAGAATTAAGAACGATAAACATAAAAACAACTAAAAACTAATTTATCACAATGAGAAAACTTCATTTTTTGTGGACACTCCTTGCGAGTGCGCTTTTCGTGGTAGGTTGTAGCAAGAGCGACAGCGGCACCGACAACCCTACGCCAGATCCTGTTCCAGGCGCAAAGCCAGAGATCACACTCACTGAGGTGGAGGCTACCTACAACACCTTCACATTCAAGGCAACAACCACCGTTGCGGGTACACTCGGCTATGCCGTAGCTCCCGAGGGAAGCAAGACACCTACCTTCGACGAGATGTTCGCAGCAAACTCAGTGGAGTTGACCAACGAGGCAACCCTCACAGTGGAGAACCTCAACGACAACACAAACTACACGCTCTACGCCGTATTGCGTGCTGCCGCTGACAACTCACTCAGCGCACCAAAGAACCTCAAGTTCACAACGCCTGACGATGGCAAGGTAAACCCTGTCGTTATCGACAATGCGACATACGACACCATCACCTTCACCATTAACATTCAGGGTAGCTATGTATTCCAGTGCATCGACGCAGCATACCTCCAGTACAACAACCTCACCCCAGAGGATTACATCTCTGCAATGGGTATCGGTATCCCATCGAGCGGCGTACAGACCGTAGAGTGGATTGATGGCGGTAAGTTCGGCGTGTACGATATGCATGTTCGTGAGGATAGCGAGTACTATGTAATTGCAGCTATCGCAGATGGCCAGACCGTGATTGGCGACATCTTCTATGCAACTACACACACGCCTAAGCGTCCTACATCGACCGCAGGTCTTGTGACTGAGCTTTTGGATATCACCTCAACATCCGTAAACATCAAGACCACACCAGATAGCAGCGTTGTGGACTACTTCGTCCTCGTACGCGATAAGGAGTGGTCTGACGGCATCGTTGCGGACTATGGCGAGTCAATGCTTGCAACATTGGTAACATACCCATCAGCAGGCTCTTGGCAGCTTACACAGGCTAACGAGGCAGTATGGTCAGGCCTCAACCCATCGACCGAGTACATCTGCCACATCGTGGTTAACGACAACAATGGCGCACAGGCACTCTCACTCATCCCATTCACAACACTCGAGGCATCGGGTGCAGCTCCTACCGTAGAGGCAACACTCTCTGCTGCCGATGAGAATGGCTACTGCACTCTTGACCTCAACATCTACTCTGCTGAGGCGAAAACGGTAAACTATGCGTTCAACACCAAGGCTGATGTCGACAATGTACGCAACTCATTCGAGTTGAGCGACTCACAGATTGCAGTGCAGTACGGTGCACAACTCAGCGCTGAGCAGGTAGAGGCTATCCGCACAACAGGCCTCACTCTCAAACTCGAGGATTTGTACCCTGGCGTAGAATATCAGGCAGTTATCAGCGTTAAAAACGCAGAGAACACTGAGACCGTGACCGTGGTTACAACCACTACACCAGCGAAGCCTGTTCCAGCACGCGTGGAGTCAAGCCTCTTCGACTCACTCCTCGGCGAGTGGGAGGTGTCATACCCACTTATCCAGTTCAACAGCGTGGAGGTAAACATCTACAATGCAAAGGTCACCATTGCTAAGGGTACTGATGAAAACAACGGCGACTACTACCGCAGCCACAACCGCCTTGTAATTCAGGGCTGGCCATTCAATGTGGAGGCTGACGGCACACATAATGCCATCCCATACCTCTCACCAGAAGACCTCAAGAGCAACAGCTCATACTGGTCAAAAAACCCACAGCTCGCTGAGCGTGACTGCGGTCCAAAGATCTTCTTCGAGATTGGCGCAGGCGATGTGGTTACCATCCCATCATCACGCGGTGAGTATTTCTTCAACTGGTCAGAGGATGGTACATTCTACTTCTACGGCGCTGATCTCCAGAACGAGTTTACAGCTCCTGCAACATTCCCTGTAACGGTATCGGCAGACGGCAACACCATCACCATCGGTGCTTGCCACTCTGGCCAGGAGTTCGGCTATGGCGTCTACCGCCCATCGGTATTCCGCGACAACAGCGGCTTGAGTATGTGGTCACTCGCAACTGGCGACATCGTTCTTAAGCGCGTAAACTAATAAGTAATCAGATATTTGGTGGGGCAATAGCTCCACCAGATATCATTTTATAGCACAGAGAGAAATGAAGAAGATTCTATTTGCATTGATTGCACTCCTCGGCATCGTGGCGTGCGAGAAAGAGCCTGCAACCACCGCTGAGAGCATCAAGCTCGTAGTGGACAACAGCGAAATCTATGCCAACGGCATCCAGGCAGCAACCTTCAGCGTGACCAACGACAAGGGCGCCTCTGTGGAGGGCGCCACCATCTACTTCGCAGAGACCAACGAGGCTCTTGCGGGCAACACCTTCACCACTAAGTATGCTGGTGAGTACACCTTCTATGCAAAGCGAGGTGAGGCTAAATCCAACACCGTTAAGGTCGTAGCTAAGCAGGTAACTGAGGATACTAAGGTGATAACCCTTGCCGCTGCCTATCCCGAAATGCTATTCGTGGGCGAAGATGTTACATTTGATGTATATTGCAACGATGTTGTTGTAACCGAAGAGAGCACCATCTACAATGCTGCAGACGACACCGCCCTTGAGGGCTACTCGTTCACCTCAGAGGTTGGTGGCGACTTCACATTCTACGCTATCTACGACAATATTAAGTCGAACTACCTCACTATCACATTCCTTGGCGAGCAAACCCCTACTGAGCTTATCCTCAGCGTTGCACCTTCGACAATCGTTGCTAATGGCACTGACAAGGCACAGTTCAGCCTTAAGGTCGACGGCAATGAGGAGGCTAACTTCGAGGTTTACAACGCCGCAGACAACTCAAAACTTACTGGCAAGGAGTTCTCGACTACAACTGCGGGCAGCTACAAGTTCTACGCAATGTTCAATGGCGAGAAGTCGAACACCGTCGAGGTAACAGCTACCGAGGAGGTTATCGCAGAGGATAAGCCTATCTCAATCGCAGCATCGAAGGATGTAATCAAGGCCAACGGCATCGAATATGCACAAATTACAGTAACCGAGGAGGGCGGCGCTGATGTCACCAACGCGTCGACAATCTATGTCAATGGCGGGATGCTCAACGGTAACAAGTTCTCTACCACAACACCTGGCACATACACCATCTATGCCACTAAGGGCTCGCAGACATCTGCTGAGATTAGCATCACTGCCGAGGAGGTGGAGACCGGCACCACCACCATATTCGCCGAGGGAGTAACCCTCACATCTGGTTGGTATGATGTCAACAAGAAGAGCACCCCACAAAACGCACAGGCCGATGCAATGATGTGCTGGGCGGCATCATCATCGAACATTGTCCAGTGGTTCCAGGACCGCTATGTTGCTGCGGGCAATACCCTACCAGCTGGCTGCCCCAACAGCACATCGAGCACATATGGCTACGAGCTCAAGATTATGGATGTATTCCGCGATAATTGGGACAACCTCGTTCGCGGTGGTTGGACAGATGGCGGTGTTATCTGGTACTTCGAGGGCCGTGACCTCTACACGACTAACGGCACAGAGAATCGCGCATACCCCAAAAGTGGTACTGGAGGCTACTTTAAGTCGGTATGGAGCAATATTTTCCCTGCTATGATGCACGAGTATGAGGACTATAACTGGGGTTGGCTCTACAATCCAACAACATATATCACCGATGTCAACAATTCAAAATGGCGCGGTAGCAGCATAGACGACCCATTGCTCAAGTTCTCGGAGTATATCATCGAGGCATTTGATTATGGTATGGCATCGATGGCAGTAGCAATGTCGGCAAACTTCAATGGTGCACACGCCGTAACCATCTGGGGCTATGAGATTGACAACGCTACCGGCTATGTCACAAAGCTCTACATCGCCGACTCAGACGATGGCTCGGTACCTACCCTACAGCCATACACTGTGAAGGCTGACAATAGCAACGCAAAGATTATGCTTAGCGGCTATGCAACCTACTATCCTTTCACTCTCTACTTAGCATCGGGCTACGGCTCAGCAGAGTAGTTCGCATCACTCGATTTTACAGAGTCTGTCTAACGAAAGTTAGGCAGACTCTTTGTTTATCTTTGATAGATTCGCCCCACTGTGCCACTCTTTAACTATAATTTACTATATTTGCATTATGAAGTTTCGATTAGTGGCAGATTACAAGCCAACAGGCGACCAGCCTGCGGCGATTAAGGAGATAGTAGAGTCGGTGCGGAGGGGAGACAACCACGGCACGACGCTGCTCGGTGTGACGGGTTCGGGTAAGACATTTACGATTGCAAATGTCATCGCCCAGCTAAACCGTCCCACTATCGTATTGAGCCACAATAAGACCTTGGCGGCGCAGCTCTACGGCGAGTTCAAGAATTTCTTTCCGGATAACGCCGTTGAGTACTTTGTGTCGTACTACGACTACTACCAGCCAGAGGCATATATCCCAACGACAGATACCTACATCGAGAAGGACTTGGCCATCAACGACGAAATTGAGAAGTTGAGACTTAAGAGTGTGGCCACACTGCTATCAGGGCGTAGGGATGTGATTGTGGTGGCGAGCGTGTCGTGTATATATGGTTGCGGCAACCCCGAAGACTTCCATCAGACAGCTATCAACCTCAGCGTAGGCGATAGGCACACACGCCAATCGTTACTCAGGCGCCTCGTAGATGCGCTATACACGCGCGTGGAGAGCGAGTTGCAGCCTGCGACATTCCGCGTTACGGGCGACACCATCGACATTATGGCATCGTTCGGAGAGTACGGCAACCACTGCTTCCGTATTATGATGGACGACGATCTCATCGAGGCGATATGGAGCATCGACCACGCTACGGGACAGAAGCTTACCAAGCTATACGATGTGACCATCTACCCTTGTAACCTCTTTGTCAAGGCGCGCGACAGCATCAGCCTTGCGATACACGACATACAGAGCGACCTCATCAAGCAGCTCGAATTCTTCGAGCGCGAAGGACGCGAGGTGGAGGCAAAACGACTCAAGCAGCGCGTGGAGTACGACATTGAGATGATTAGCGAGTTGGGCTACTGCCCCGGCATCGAGAACTACTCGCGTTACTTTGATAGGCGTCCACCCGGCTCACGCCCATTCTGCCTCATCGACTACTTCCCAAGGGATGTACTTATGGTGGTGGACGAGAGTCATGTAACCATACCTCAGGTGCGAGCAATGTATAGCGGCGACCGTGCCCGCAAGACAAACCTCGTCGATTATGGCTTCCGACTACCTGCGGCTATCGACAACCGTCCTCTTAAGTTCTACGAGTACGAGAAGCTAACGCCTACGAGCATCTATGTGAGTGCTACGCCTGCTGAATACGAAATAGAGAGGAGTGGCGGCGTGATAATCGAGCAGCTGATACGCCCGACATATATCGTCGACCCAGCGCTCAACATCAAGCCATCGCAGAACCAGATTGACGACATCCTCGACAAGCTAAATAGCACCATCAAGCGTGGTGGTAAGGCGATAATTACGACCATATCGAAGCGCTCGACAGAGGAGCTATCGCGCTTCCTCGACCGCATCGGCATTAAGAATAGGTATCTCCACTCCGACATCGACACGCTCGAGCGCGTGCAGATTCTCGACGACCTACGCGAGGACCGTATAGATGTCCTTGTGGGTGTCAACTTGCTGCGAGAGGGCATTGACTTGCCCGAGGTGAGCCTTGTGATCATTGTTGATGCCGACAAGGAGGGTTTCCTGCGCAATACCAAGTCCATCACGCAGATTACGGGACGCGCAGCGCGTAATGTCAACGGCACAACAATACTCTATGCCGATATCCTTACAAGTACCCTGCGCACATCACTCATCGAGAGCACCCGCAGGCGCGCAAAGCAGATTGACTACAACTACGAAAACAACTGCATACCACGCACAGCGAAGAAGAGCGGAACGGGGCAGAACGACCTCCTCTCAGACAGAACTAAGGAGCAGGCCGAGGCAGTGAAAGAGGCTGGCGAGGCGGCAATGGAGAGCCTCACCGCAAGATTGGAAAAGAGGAGTGCCGTGAAGCGCGAGATACACGAAAACCCAGACCAGCGACGCAAACGCCAGATTAAAGAGGTTGTCCTCAAGGGCAAAAAGGGCGGTGGCGTAAACTACAATGGTGGCACCACATCCACAGGTGCGGATGGCAATATTGTAGCAGAGGGCTACTCAAACTACGACACCTCCGACGAGCCAACCATACCATTGGAGTACAGCACAACGATGATTACCGAGAGCATCGACAACCTCATCAGGGAGGCAAAATGGCATATGCAGCGAGCTGCAAAGGCACTCGATTTTAAGGCCGCAGCGAGGTTCCGTGACCAGATGCACGAATTCGAAAGAATGCGCGACACCATCATCAGGGATTAGCAAAAGCATACCAACACCGCAGCCACTGCGGCTTAGTTTAACACACATACAACAACTAAAAATAGGGGCAAAGCTTCACGCTTACGCCCCTATTTTTTTTTATTTAAGCAGATATTTTTCGAAGATATTTTGCATATTTATCACTATTTATAACATATTTATACATTTTACACGATTTTTAGATGCACAGATTATAGTGTGGTAGAGACACTCTTGGCCAACAAACCCAGAACATCGCCCTAAGATTCAAACCTTTCGCTCTTATAACAACTATCCAAACAAACGAGAATCATATATGCCACGAGCCCTCAGTACAGCCATCGCTACACATTATATAAATATGAGTCGTAGCAAAGAATTAGCTTCATCTTGTTGATACTTCCTAATTGCAATAGCAAACATACAAAATAAAACTCTTAGCGCCCTGGTTAATCGAACCCGAACAGAAGTAAATACTCTGCAACAAATCTTCACTGTTGACACAATAAAGGATGGAGCATAGCCCCATCCTTTACTTTTTCAAGCGCAGGTATATGTGCCTATTAGTTCAATATATTAACTTTCTCAATAAAACTAAATCCTACTTAGATAATGGCGAGTAGCTCTCAAAAGACTTGTCGGTATAGAGAACAATCACTCGCTCGATGCACTTGCCAGCAGAGGGGACAAACGGCATAAACTGATTATCCGCCTGAGACTGACCAGCGACGCCCTTCGCAATATGAGACTCAGGAATCGAGGCAAACTCAAGCTCGGGTTCTGCGCTCGAATCAGTAGAGCCCGTCATCTCATTTCCCGCAGTTGGCTGGTGATCGGGTAGCGATGGTACGCTAAAAAGATTATCATCTGACGCCTCACTACGCATCATCTGATCACTATCCAAAAGTAACCAATCGGGGTTGATATCAGGGTAGGCGCGTAGCAACTTAATGATAAAATCCGACTTTGGCTTGTTGCGTCCCGTCTTCAAATGCGACAGCACAGAGGGGTCCACCTCGAGACGCTTTGCAAGCTCCGAAGCTTTCAAATTATATTTTTGACACAAAATCTCAATTTTCGCCCACATAAAACATATTTTGTACAAATGTACAAATTTTATTTTTGTAAAGCAAGTAATCGACAAAAAATAGCACTGTTTATAACTGTTAATAACTATGACATTTGTAAAGATTTACATTATGGTTAAATCGAGAAAACAATGTCAGCTAATATAATTATCACATAACAATACATAATAGACTATATTTAAGCTATTTACACGAAATAAATACTATTCAAGCAAAGAGATTGAGAAATATTCAATAAACAGCACGAAGCACCAACAATACACATTATATAAAAAGCTAAACACACTCATTTTCAGTATATTAAAAAATAATGTTTAATAGTTTAATACGACTAATATAGCGCTAAAATAGAGTCAGGAATGAGTGTGTAGAATATTGACATTTGTAACTATTAACAGTTGTCATCACTGCTGTTAGTAGTTACAATTGTAACAACTAACAATTATTGATAATTGTAATTATTTTACATTTGTAATTACATATGTAAAATAAGGGGATTTTTACATTGGTAAAGTGCGAAAATCGAAGGGAAGTTATTAACAAGTGAATATATGAGAATATTATGTTAAAATATATAGGGTAGCACTATGTTGATAACATAGCACTACCCTATATATCAATAGGTTATATAGTTATTAACAGCCGCTACTTACTGCAATGAATGAGCTATTTCGGAGAACTCTTCTGGAGTAAGAGAGAGCTTCTCACGCTTGAAATTAACATCATCCTCGGTGTTCATTGGCACCAAATGGATGTGTGCATGGGGTACTTCTAGGCCCAAAACCACCGTTGCGACCTTCTTACACTGTGTAGTTGCCTGAATTTTCTTCGCAATCTGCTTAGCGAAAACAATCATCTCCTGAAGCTCATCGTCCTCCAGATCGAAGAAGTAGTCCACCTCGCGCTTTGGGATCACCAATGTGTGGCCCTTGGCCAAAGGTGCGATGTCGAGGAAGGCAAAGAACTTATCGTTCTCCGCCACCTTGTAGCAAGGAATCTCACCCGCTACGATGCGTGAAAAAATTGTTGCCATCTTTAAGTTTGAAATTTAGGTTTGTTTACTATTTCTTTTATTGGGGCTACTACCCCATTAACTTGTTCGCTATTTTCTCGCCCATACAACACGAGATTAACTCGTGTATTGGAGCTCTACATTTTTGGTTATACCTGCTCTACTGTTGCTTCGTTCTTCTACTATTTAATGTATATGCGAAAGATTTTCGACATTACAGAAAAAGTAGAACATTAAAAAACTTAACTCTCAATAGGCATTTATGGACGCTCGCCAACGAATACAATAGAGGCGTTCCCTTATGTACATTCTTCCCTTTACTCCTAAAAGGTTCGTGGGGCGAGCACAGTTAAAAACTCGAACGACTACCCTATCAAAACTCAACGCAGTCTATTCGCTGACAGAAGTGCTACTTATGCTTGTCAATGTTCTCAAGTAACTGAGCAATCAGTATTGCACCTCCTGCCACAGCATCAGGTGCTGAGCAAGCGCTTAACACTCTCGATGCCCTTAATCTTACGGATATTGTCGAGCAGCGCATTGAGGCTCTCGATGTCCTGTACATATATGCTAATCGTACCCTCAAAAATTCCATCGTGAGACTGAACACTGATAGCACGCATATTTATGCTGAAGTCGGCTGTGATAAGTTTCGTTAAATCTAAGATGATGCCCGTGCGGTCAATTCCGTGAATCTCTACGGAGGCAAGGTAGGAGATAGCCTTATGTTGCGACCATCGAATCTCCTCCTCCTTGATGATGTTATTGCCGAACTGCGCAGCCAGACGAATCAGCGTATCGCAGGTCGACTTATGCACGATAATCTTACCGCTCTGCGGATCGCGATAACCAGCCACCCTATCACCAGGTATCGGCTCGCAGCACTCCGCCATTACGAAGTCGGGGGCATAGGTTGCCTCACCCTCGGTGCCAATAGTATCGTCGAGTGTCGAGGCCTCATCGTCAAGATTTGGCTCATCACACTCATCCACTTTTGAGCCAGGTATGAGGAGCTTCCAGAACTTAAGTATCTTACGAGACGAGTTCTCCTTGAGTAGTTTCTCAAGGTTATCAAGCTCGATTATGCCTGCACCAATCTTACTATACAACTCATCCTTGCCTCTGCAATCATAGGCCGCCATCAGTTTACGCAGCACGCGACCATTGAGCGAGACATTATAATTGGCCAAAGCCTCCTCGAGGCGTTGCATACCAAACTCTATGTTGTCACGACGCTCGCTCTTGAGGTAGTCCTGAATCGCTTGGCGCGCCTTGCTGGTCACCACCGTCTCAAGCGACGACGCCTTTGGGCGCGCACTATCTGCCGTAATAACTTCCACCTGATCGCCACTATTTAGGCGAGTGGTGATGGGCATAATTCGGTGGTTAATCTTGGCTCCTATGGCGTGGTCGCCGATCTTCGTATGTATCTCATACGCGAAGTCGAGCACCGTAGCACCATAGGGAAGTGATATATTTTTTCCCTTGGGAGTAAAGACCACAATATCGCTCTTGTAGAGGGAAAGTTTGAAGTTATCGAGGAACTCCAACGCGTTCTCCGTAGGACTATTGAGTGCCTCACGCACCTTGCGCAGCCACTTCTCGAGGCCATCCTCCTCTTGCGAGATGGTCGAATGTTTATATTTCCAATGAGCCGCAAAGCCTCGCTCAGCGATATCGTCCATACGCTCGGTGCGCACCTGCACCTCGACCCATATGCCATCGGGACCCATAACCGTAGAGTGTAACGCCTCGTAGCCGTTCGACTTAGGGATGCTGACCCAATCGCGCAATCTACCAGGGTGAGGCGTGTAAATATCAGTGACACAAGAGTATATCTGCCAGCACTGCGTCTTCTCCGACGGGAATGGCAAAGCCTTAAAGACGATGCGGATGGCGAAGAGATCGTATACCTCCTCGAACGGGATGTTCTTTCGGCGCATCTTATTCCAAATCGAGTAGACGCTCTTTACGCGCGCCGTCATCTCGTATTGGAACTTATTATCGTCGAGCATCTGGCGGATTGGCGCCGTAAAGCGGTCGATAAAAACCTGACGCTCAGGCTCCGTCTCGTCGATCTTGCGCTTAATCTCCTCGTACTCCTCAGGAAAGCGATACTTCATACACAGATCCTCGAGCTCGCTCTTAATAGCGTGAAGGCCAAGGCGATAGGCCAGCGGCACGAAGAGGTAGATGGTCTCGCTCGTAATCTTTATCTGCTTGTGGTGCGGCATTGCGCCAAGCGTACGCATATTGTGCAGACGGTCAGCAATCTTGATGATGATGACGCGCACATCGTCCGAGAGCGTGAGCAGCACCTTGCGAAAATACTCCGCCTGCTCCGAGCTATCGGCATTGAACACGCCCGACATCTTCGTCAGGCCGTCGACCATCGACGCGATCTTAGGCGTAAAGATGCGCTCGATATCCTCGAGCGTGTACTCCGTATCCTCGACAACATCGTGCAGCAGCGCCGCAACGACACTCTTCTTGCCGAGGCCTATCTCACGAACAGCTATGAGCGCTACCTCAATCGGGTGCACCACATATGGCTCGCCCGAACGGCGACGCACACCCTTATGTGCCTCCTTAGCGAGGAAGAATGCTCGCCTTATGAACTGCCAATCGTCCTCCCTGCGGCACACCTTAGCCTTGCGACAAGCCTCCTCTAACTCCTGCCACTTCTCTTCAATTAGTATCTCATCAGCGGGTGTATACTCCATACTCATAGCTATTTATCTACTCACAATTAAATATGCCAAATCGAGCCTGCCCAACACCTCGTCAGACAGACTCGCTAAGGTCTATAATGTTGTTGGCTAACGATTTGCTGCCTCGTTGCTCATAGCCTCGCGCACACGCATCTCGATCTCCTCCATCAGCTTAGGATCGTTCTTCAATGCCTCCTTAACAGCATCACGACCCTGGCCAATCTTCTTATCGCCATACGAGAACCACGAGCCCGACTTCTTGATAATCTCGTAGTCGACACCCAGATCAATAATCTCGCCAAGTTTAGAGATACCCTCGCCAAACATAATGTCAAACTCAGCCTTCTTGAATGGAGGCGCCACCTTATTCTTGACAACCTTCACCTTGGTGCGGGTACCGAGCTGCTCCTCGCCATCCTTAATAACCGACGAGCGGCGGATGTCAATACGCACGCTGGCGTAGAACTTAAGGGCGTTACCACCCGTAGTGGTCTCAGGGTTGCCATACACCACGCCAATCTTATCACGAAGCTGGTTGATGAATATACATACAGTCTTAGTCTTTGAAATTGAAGCCGTTAGCTTACGCAATGCCTGCGACATAAGGCGAGCCTGAAGACCCATCTTCGAGTCACCCATATCACCCTCAATCTCAGCCTTAGGCGTGAGCGCCGCTACTGAGTCAATGACGATGATGTCGATAGCACTCGAGCGGATGAGCGTATCAGCAATCTCCAACGCCTGCTCACCGTTATCTGGCTGCGACACAAGGAGGTTATCCACATCGACACCCAACTTCTGAGCATAGTATGGGTCGAAGGCGTGCTCAGCGTCGATGAATGCTGCGATACCACCTGCCTTTTGCGCCTCAGCGATGGCGTGAATTGCGAGCGTGGTCTTACCTGATGACTCAGGACCGAAGATCTCAACCACACGACCCTTAGGGTAGCCACCTACGCCCAGCGCAATGTCGAGAGTAATAGAACCGGTAGGAATAACAGGCACATCTGCAACCGTGTCGCTCGACATACGCATAATAGAGCCCTTACCAAAGTCCTTCTCAATCTTATCCATCACAGCCGAGAGCACCTTGAGCTTATCGGCGTTTACCTGTACTTTATCTGCCATATATATTTAAGTTTTATTCGTTTTAGTTATTCATCCTTAGCCACTTAGCCTTACTACTACTTATCGAGGAGCTTAATGATCTGGCCGTAAGAGTCCTTGGTGTCGACCTTGGCGATGATGTGTGTCACGCGTGCCTCAGCATCGAGGAGGAAGGTGGTGCGCACGATGCCCATATACTCCCTGCCGCACATCTTCTTGAGCTGCCATACGCCCACCGCCTCAGAGAGCGAGTGGTCAGTATCGGCAAGTAGCGTGAAGTTCAAGTCGTGCTTCTGGCAGAAGCCCTGGTGCGACTTAACTGAATCGGGGCTCACACCAACAATCTTATAGCCACGGCGGAGCAACTCCTCCTTGCCATCACGCAAACTCTTAGCCTCGAGCGTGCAGCCCGATGTGTTGTCCTTAGGATAAAAGTAGAGCACCGTAGGTGAACCCTTAAGGTTATCGAGTGAGAACTCAGTGCCCTCGTGTGTTACGCTCTTAAAATCGGGGAGCATATCCCCTATCTGAATCTTAGTCATATATATCTATTTTTATCTATTCGTTAATGTTTTAATTCGTACCCAAAGTTACTCTTTTTTTCCGAAACTATGAAATATCGCTTAGACTTTTTATCTATGTCTCTATAAGCAAAAGCTATGCTTCGAGCGATATGCTTACCTGCGACAGGAACTCTGTTTGCGAGGTGTTGAGCCTTGCTCGACATACAGGGCAGCGGATGGCGCACTCGGTGTCGATATGGTCGGCAATATGTAGGGCGCTTGCCGCATCAGCCTGGCAGCGCATCGTGGTGCTGAACTCGGTATGTGAGCCGCACGCACGGCAGTCGATAGTGTAGTTTAGTCCCATAAAATCTTTGTTGGTTAGTTGTCTTTTGTTCACAGTGCAAAGTAACCACTTAATTTTGACAGGTTGCGTCAAAAATATTTTAAGACTAAATTATCGACTTTTTTCTTTTTGAAAGGTGTTATTATTATATATAGGTATGGCCACTACTCCAGCGCCGACAGCAAAAAAATACCCAGATGGGATACTTGAGCGTAATCCCATCTGGGCTATAAAGGTGAGGCCGCGATTAGCCTTACATCATATTAGAGCGATAACTCTGCTGCAAGGGCCTCAATCTTCTTATCGAGCGCTGCAAGGGTCTCGTCGAACTTATCGACAGACTCGAGCTGAGCCTTAACACCGAAGTAGAACTTAATCTTAGGCTCGGTACCTGATGGACGAACCGATACCTTAGTGCCGTCCTCAGTGAGCCACTGGAGAACATTGCTCTTCTCGTCAACACCCTCGATAGGCTTGCGCTCACCGGTGCGAACATCAATCTCCTCGAGGCTCTTGTAGTCAAGAATAGTCACCACAGGCGAACCGAGAAGCTCGCGTGGAGGGTTAGAGCGGTAGTCAACCATCATCTGCTGAATCTCAGCAGCGCCATCCTTGCCCTTACGAACAACATTCACAAGGCCCTCACGGAAGAAGCCATACTTAACATAGAGCTGCTGCAACCACTCATAAAGGGTGATGCCCATAGTATCGCGTGCCCAAGCCGCAGCCTCAGCTACGAGGGTGATAGCTGCAACACCATCCTTATCGCGCACAAAGTCGCCTGGCAAGTAGCCGAATGACTCCTCACCACCACCGATATACTTGGTCTTACCCTCCTGCTCGCGGATAATCTTTGCGATATACTTGAAGCCAGTGAGGCAGTTGTAACACTTAACACCGAAGTGCTCAGCAACAGCGTCAGGCATCATCGAGGTGACGATGGTCTTAACGACGAACTCCTTGCCGGTAATCTTACCAAGCTCTGCCCAGCGAGTGAGCTGGTAGCACATAAGCAGAACGAGAGTCTGGTTACCGTTGAGAAGCACATAGTCACCCTTACCTGTACGGAGAGCCACACCAAGGCGGTCAGCATCTGGGTCGGTAGCCATAGCAAAGTCGGCACCCTCCTTCTCAGCAAGCTCGATAGCCATAGCCATAGTCTTGCGCTCCTCGGGATTTGGTGACGCCACGGTTGGGAAGTTACCGTCGAGAACCATCTGCTCGTCTACACATATAATATTATTAAAGCCGTAGTTGCGGAGCGACTGAGGAACGAGCTTAACACCAGCACCGTGGAGTGGTGTGTAGACGATCTTCATATCGTTGTACTTAGCCACTGACTCTGGCGAGAGCGAGAGGTCCTTGATAGCTGCGAGGTAGCGCTGGTCGAACTCCTCACCGAGGATGTGGATATTCTCAGGATTGAGGCCTGTGAGCACCTGATCGTTGTCTGTAATCTTGCCCACCTCAGCAATGATGTTAACATCGTGTGGTGAGGTTACCTGCGAACCATCGTTCCAATATGCCTTGTAGCCGTTATACTCCTTAGGGTTATGCGACGCTGTCACCATAACACCCGACTGGCAGCCAAGCTCACGAATAGCAAAGCTAAGCTCTGGTGTTGGGCGGAGAGCATCGAAGAGATATACGGTAAAACCGTTAGATGCAAAGATATCTGCAACTCTCTCAGCGAACATACGCGAGTTGTTACGGCTGTCGTGCGAGATAGCCACCTTAATCTGCTCGCCTGCGAAGTTTAGCTTAAGGTAGTTCGCAAGTCCCTGAGTAGCAGCACCTACGGTGTAGATATTCATACGATTAGAGCCCACACCCATAATACCACGGAGACCACCCGTACCGAACTCGAGGTCCTTGTAGAAGCTCTCCACAAGCTCATTAGGGTTGTTCTCGATGAGTAGGCGCACCTGCTCCTTAGTAGCCTCGTCGTAGTTACCATCCAACCACGCCTGTGCCTTGGCCATCACCTGTGCATCAATGTTATTTGCCATAGTTATAAGTTTTATTTATCGTTAGAATTAGGCTTGATTAAAAGTTCGATTACGCAAATATACAAAAAATTTTTATAACATATAATAGTATCAGTGAATTAAATTTTCACTTTACCTCGCCTATCGTTTTAGTGCAAAAAATCGGCCGAATTAGCCATATTAAAAAAAACGAATTTTGCAACTCTTTTTTTAGATTATTTTAATAAAATTATCCACATCTTTGCAATGTCAAAACGCCACGATTCGACCCCAAAAATCAAGGCGATTTTAGCAACACTACGGAGCGAAAACATAACTTATTGAAACAGAGCATAGACAACTGTTTCGGGGGAGTTATCGCCTTGTACAAAGAGGACAGAACGATAGAATTGGTGCACGACTTAGGGTGCAAAGATAGAAAAAAAACGCTGAACGCAATGATGCAAAACGACAGATATAACGAAGTATGGCAGGACTGCCTTGAGAAGCTCCGTCTCACAATCACCGAGGAGGAGTTTGTCAAGTGGTTCAAGCCCATCAAGCCTATCGGCTATGATGGCGCCCACTTGCGTCTGCGCGTTCCAAACGAGAGCTTCGTGGCAAATATCGAGAAGCGCTATCTTCACCACCTAAAGCCCATCATATCAGAGTTTTACGGCGAAGATACACTACTCTACTATTCGGTACCTCGCAAGGCTCAGGCTCCACAGAGCGATACAACATCGTCGGCGATACCTCAGTTCGTGACGCCTACCGACACTACCGACATCAAGAATCCATTTGTGATTCCTGGTCTTAGGCGCATTATGTTCGACCCGCAGCTCAACAGCAACTACACCTTCGATAACCACATCGAGGGCGAGTGCAACCGTCTTGCTCGTTCAGCAGGTATGGCTGTGGCCGTAACCCCTGGCAACAACGCCTTCAACCCACTATATATATATGGTGATTCTGGTTTGGGCAAGACGCACATCGTGCAGGCTATCGGTCACGAGGTGCGCCAGCGCCACCCAGAGTTGCAGGTGCTCTATGTGTCGATGAACAAGTTTCAGGCGCAGTTCCAGACGGCATACAAGAATGGTGAGATTACCGACTTTATCCACTTCTACCAGATGGTCGATGTGCTTATCATCGACGACATTCAGGAGCTTACGGGTAAGACCGGTACGCAGAACGCCTTTTTCAACATCTTCAACCACCTTCAGCTTGCTGGCAAGCAGCTTATCCTCACATCGGATAAGCCACCAGTAGAGCTCAAGGATATCGAGCAGCGTCTGCTCACACGCTTTAAGTGGGGTCTCTCAGCGTACCTCAATACGCCAGACTACGAGACCAAGATTAAGATCATCCGTGCTAAGGCTCAGCGCCTCGGTGCAAGCATACCAGAGGAGGTAGTAACATATTTGGCTGATAACATTTCGGCCAATGTGCGTGAGATTGAGGGTGCACTCTCATCTCTCATCGCCAACGCCTCATTCCTCGGCCGTAAGATTACCATATCACTGGCCAAGGATATCCTCAAGGTATATGTCAAGCTCACGCAGCGCGAGATTACCATCGACCATATCGTTAAGGTGGTGTGCGATTACTACAACATCGAGCTCGACACCTTCAACTCGGCAAAGCGTACACGCGATGTTGCTCAGGCACGCCAGGTGGCAATGTACTTGGCTAAGCAGCACACTAAGTCGCCGCTTACGGTTATTGGCTCATCTATCGGCGGCCGTAACCACGCCACTGTGCTCCACAGCTGCAAGGCCGTAGCAGATATGATAGACACCGACAAGCAGTTCAAGTCGCAGATCGAGGAGATTGAGAAGATCGTCCTCTGCAAAAACTAATGGTCACAACCCAAGTGGGCTGGCGAGAGGGGCTACAAGAGGTGTGAAGAAGCTCAAGGAGTGAGGTGAGGCAAGAGGAGTGAGGCAAGAGGAGTGAGGCAAGAAGAGGCGAGGCGAGGCAAGAAGAGGCAAGGCAAGGAGAGGTGCGAGAAGAGGAGTATTCTTAATCCTTAGATTAACACTACTAACTAAATACAAAAAAATAGGCTGTCCTTTTGGGGCAGCCTATTTCATTATAGGGGAAGTTTAATAACCACACCTCTTACTCTTAACCATTGGGTCAAGTTCCTTCACAACATCGCTCTCGAAGTGGCGATTGATGACCTCTGCGAGGCTCTGCACGATCTGCACACGGCGCGAATCCCATAGGCAGGCACTCCACGCCATACGAAGCACGATGTTATTATCCGAGCCCTTACCATCCTCGAACTTACGAAGGAAGATATTTTGTGCCGAACAGTTATGATATCTCTGGTGGTCGGAATCCAAGCCAAACTTCGACATAATCTCTGCCGCAGCATCCTCATAGAATGCACGGTAGGCAGCCATATCCTTCACAAAGAGGTTCTCACCCTCGAAGCGCTCGTCGCCCTTGGCACCACCTACTGAGAAGTGCAAAGCCGTAGGATATGTCGGCTCGTTAGCACCACTTGCCACCAAAAAGGTGATAGTCCAGCTACCCTCACGCGAGGTTAAGGTCTCCAGATCCTCCATAAATTGAGGTAGGTGCTGCTCCTGATTATTACGGTCGGCAAACTGGTAATACGACGCGTAGGGACGCAACTCGCCAAGCTCACGACTGATATAGTTAAAGCCTCCAATGAGTGCCAAGTTATACGCGAAACTACCACTACAAGGGTCGATAAGGCTTGCTGGCGACACGATAGTCACCTTCGAGCCTCGGTCGATGCAACAGCCATATGGGCGGTTAACGAGGAAGTGCTCGACAGCGAGCCTATCTTGCGGATGCTCGTCAACAGTCTGCGTGGCAGCGAGGTTGATAAGGCGGAAGTTATCAGCATTCTCCACCGCATCGAAGATATCGTCAGCGGTCATTCCCATTCGCGCTTGAATATCGCATAACGAGATATACTCTGGTATGACATAGAATCCCGTTGGGCGATCAAATCGGGTTACGAACATATTGTGTAGCTTATTGACATTCTTTGATGTAACCTCCTTATGCAGATCAGCCTCCATAGCCTCTGAAAAACCTGCACCAATAAGACCGGCAGGTACGGCAAAGATAGCAATACCGAGCACACCGATGATGCACGCGATAAGACGACCAGCAAAGGTAACGGGAGGCGTGTCAGCAAAGCCTCCTGGATCGCCGATGTACTGTGCAAATGCCCAAAGTACCGACTTAAGACCATTGTTATAGACATCGGGC
>JAGBTP010000048.1 GCA_017631255.1 Alistipes sp. | reverse complement strand
GTGTTGAGATATTTGCACTCTCGATGCCGAGCTTCTCGCACACATAATCCTGAATGAATGGAGGGATGTTTGCGAAGTTACCCACAGCACCCGAAATCTTACCCACCTCAACGCCACGCGCAGCAGCAACGAAACGGCTAAGGTTACGCTTCATCTCCTCGTACCACAACGCCCACTTAAGACCGAAGCAGGTGATATCGGCGTGAATACCGTGTGTACGGCCGATGCAAGGCGTATCCTTGAACTCGATAGCGCGTGTGCGGAGTACCTCGAGCATCTTCTCAATATCGTCCAAAAGGATGGCGTTAGCCTGACGAAGGAGATAACCGTTAGCAGTATCCACAACATCGGTACTTGTAAGGCCATAGTGTACCCACTTACGCTCCTCGCCGAGGGTCTCACTTACGGCACGAGTGAAGGCAACGATGTCGTGACGCGTCTGCTGCTCGATTTCGTAGATGCGGTTAATGTCGAACGATGCGCTCTTCCACAACTTCTCGACATCCTCCTTAGGTACTACGCCAAGCTGGCTCCACGCCTCAGAAGCAAGAATCTCAACGCGAAGGTAGGCATCAAACTTATTCTGCTCGGTCCACACCTTACGCATAATCTCCCTACTATATCTCTCAATCATAATAATGAAATGTTAGTTAGGTTAGTACTATTTTGTTACTTTATTAATAAAATTCTCAACAGTGTTCTCCATCAAGCAGGCGATGGTCATAGGGCCCACTCCACCTGGTACAGGTGTGATATATCCAGCCACCTCAGCCGCTGCGTCGTAATCGACATCACCGCAGAGCTTACCATTGCGGCTATCGCGGTTAACACCCACATCAATAACCACAGCACCTGGCTTAATCATATCTGCCGTAACAAGACGCTCACGACCAATAGCCACAACAAGGATATCGGCACGACGCGCCACCTCACCAAGGTTCTTAGTACGCGAGTGCGCGATGGTCACCGTAGCATTCTCGTCGAGGAGTAACTTAGCCACTGGCAAGCCAACGATGTTGCTGCGACCAATAACCACTGCCTCCTTGCCTGCAATCTCGATGCCGGTGCTCTTGAGGAGCTTAATGATACCGTTAGGTGTGCAAGGCACGATTGTAGGCTGCTTAAGCCATAGGCGTGCAACGCTTGCAGGGCTAAAGGCATCGACATCCTTCTCAATAGATATCGCCGCAATCACCTTGTGCTCGTCGATATGCTTAGGCAATGGCAACTGAACGAGGATACCATCAACATCGTCATCATTGTTAAGCTCATCGACCTTAGCGAGAAGCTCCTCCTCGGTAATAGTCTCAGGGAAGCGCAATGTTGCGTTGCGGATACCAATCTCGGTTGCCGCCTTAGCCTTACCCGTAACATATGATACGCTACCTGGGTCATCACCCACAAGGATAACGACCAAGTTAGGCGTGCGGCCAAACTTTTCGTTGAGCTCAACGACCTTAGCCGCTAAGCTCTCCCTAAGAGATTTTGCAATCTCCTTACCATTAATTATCTGACTCATTTTCTTTTTTTTATTTGAACGCTTTATTACCGATATCGGTACGATGGAACAGATTGTCGCACTTAATCTTTGCGATATCCTCGCGTGCCTTCATCTGCGCCTCCTGGAGCGTTGGTGCCGATGCTACGACGATCATCACACGACCGCCCGCCGTAACCAACTCACCATCCTTGAGCGCCGTACCCATATGGTATACCTTAGACTCTACACACTCCGTGCCCTCGATAACAAAGCCCTTGTCGTAGCTACCAGGATAACCCTTCGATGCCAACACGATACCAAGGGTTGCCTCGTTGCTCCACTCTACTACGGGAGCCTCGTTCTGGGCAACAGCCATAAATACATCGATAGCATCGCTCATAAGGCGTGGTAGCACAACCTCGGTCTCTGGGTCGCCAAAGCGTGCGTTAAACTCAATTACCTTAATGCCCTGTGGCGTCTTCATAAGACCACCGTAGAGCACACCCGTAAATGGAGTACCCTCTGCAACCATCGCATCAGCCACGCGCTGCATAATCTTCTCCATCGCATAGGTATGATCCTCCTCCGTAACAAAAGGAAGCTCTGTGTATGCACCCATACCGCCGGTATTTGGACCCTCGTCGTTGTCGTAGGCGCGCTTGTGATCCTGAGCAACAGGCATAGGACACACCTTATTACCCGCCACAAAGCACATAAGCGAGAACTCCTCGCCTGTGAGGAACTCCTCGATGACAACACGACCCTCACCAAACTTGGTGTCGAGGAGCATATCGCGAAGCGTAGCCTCGGCCTCCTCCATCGTTGTTGCAATCACAACACCCTTACCCGCTGCCAAGCCGTCGTACTTGAGTACGGTAGGGAGCGAGCCCTTGCGTACATATGCCATCGCCTCCTCAAAGTCGGTGAAGGTAGCATACGCAGCAGTTGGAACATCGTACTTGAACATAAGTCGCTTTGCGAAGTCCTTGCTCGCTTCAATCTCAGCTGCCGCCTTCGTTGGGCCGAAAATCTTGAGACCAGCAGCACGGAAGGCATCGACCACGCCCACTGCGAGTGCCGCCTCAGGGCCTACAACCGTAAGGTCAATAGCCTCGCGCTGCGCAAAGCAGAGGAGACCTTCAACATCGGTATCCTTGATTGCTACGCACTCGGCAAGCGCAGCGATACCAGCATTACCTGGCGCTGCATATATCTTTGGGTTCTTCTCTGAGCGTGATAGCGCCTCGACAATAGCGTGGCAGCGACCACCAGAACCAATAACTAATACTTTCATAGTTTCGTGTGTTTACTAACTAATTATGTAAGGTCTAATTTGTTGTTAGAAGGATCAAACATTTTGCTCGACAAAATTGTCTGCGATGGGCTGTACTTGAGGTACTGCCCATTGCAGGCATATTTTGTTAGCGGCAGTAGATTGCCCCTTATCACAATAAATTATTAATGTTTGAAGTGACGCATACCTGTCACCAGCATCGTCATTCCAAACTCATTAGCCTTCTTTACTGAGTCCTCATCGCGTACGCTACCACCTGGCTGTACGAGCGCTGTCACGCCGTACTGCTGGGCAAGGGTAACGGTGTCGTCGAATGGGAAGAAGCCGTCGGAAGCCAATACAAGGCCCTCGGTGAAGCCCGCAGCCTGAGCCTGCTTGAGAGCAATCTCGGCTGAGCCTACACGGTTCATCTGACCAGCACCAACACCTACGGTGTGACCATCCTTAACGGCAACGATAGCGTTAGACTTAACATGCTTAACGATGCGCCAGCCGAAGTTCATATCCTCGAGCTCCTTAGCCAATGGCTTGCGCTCGGTAACGCACATATCCTCGACCACGCACTTGGTCTCGGTGTCGAGTTGCTGAACGAGGAGACCGCCGTTAACAGATACATACTGGGTCTGCACTGCATCCGATGGAGTCATATCTACCTGAAGGAGGCGCAAGTTCTTCTTGGTGGTGAGCACCTCAAGAGCCTCAGGGGTGAATGATGGCGCCATAATAATCTCAAGGAAGATAGGCTTCATAAGCTCTGCCACCTCCTTATTGATCTCACGGTTAGTAGCTACGATACCACCAAAAATGCTCACGGTATCAGCCTCATACGCCTTAGTCCACGCCTCGACAACATCATTGCCGATAGCAGCACCACAAGGGTTCATATGCTTAAGACCTACGCAGAATGGCTCCGAGAATTCACGCACGATGTTGAGCGCTGCATTAGCATCCTGAATGTTGTTGTACGACATCTCCTTGCCATTGAGCTGCACAGCGGTAGCCAATGAGAATGGCACGCGCTCCTCAGCTGCGTAGAACTTAGCCGACTGGTGAGGGTTCTCGCCATAGCGGAGGCTCTGAACAAGGTCGAACGAAGCAAAGAGCTTCTCGTTGAGCTCAGCCTGACGACGCATATATGTAGCGATGCACATATCGTACTCGGCGGTGTGAGTATATGCCTTAGCCGAGAGCTGGAGACGAGTCTCAACCGATGTGTTACCACCCTGCTCGATCTCAGCGACGATACGAGCATAGTCCTCAGGATCACACACAACCGTCACATCTCGGTAGTTCTTAGCCGCCGAGCGAAGCATAGAAGGGCCACCGATGTCGATATTCTCGATAGCATCCTCCATCTTCACATCTGGCTTAGCGATAGTCTGGCGGAATGGATAGAGGTTGACGCAGACCATATCGATAAACTCGATGCTGTTGTCCTTGAGTGCCTTGAGATGGCTATCGTCGTCACGACGCGCCAACAGACCACCATGAACCTTTGGATGGAGCGTCTTAACGCGTCCATCGCAGATCTCAGGAAAGCCCGTAACCTCGCTGATACCTATTGTCTTAACACCGCTCTCCTCAAGGAGTTTCTGTGTTCCGCCCGTTGCAATAATCTCCCAGCCCAAGCGGCATAGATCCTTACAAAAGTCTACTACACCACGCTTGTCGCTGACACTTACTAATGCTCGCATATCTTTAATATTTCTTATTTATCAGTTTATTAATAGTCTTAACATAGAGCTTGTGCTCGATGTTATGAATAAGGTTGGTGAGTTCCTCGATGTCGTTACCCTCATAGACGATGCCCGCCTGATCTATAATGCGGCCGCCATCTAATGTCTCGTCAACAAAGTGTGTGGTAACGCCGAAGAGCTTAACACCGTAGTCAACAGCATCCTGAATGGCGTGTGCACCCTTGAACGAAGGGAGCAGCGATGGGTGAATGTTCACGATACGCTGCGCATAGCGCTCAAGAAGCACCTTACCCACGATGCGCATATAGCCTGCCAAGCATACAAAGTCAACACCACGCTCATCAAGCATAGAGGCAAGGAGTGTCTCGTACTCCTCACGCGAAGCGAACTCCTTAGGCGAGAATGCGAAGCACTCGGTGCCGTAGCGCTTAGCACGCTCCAACACCTTGGCTCCTGGCTTATCGCATACGAGAAGTACCACCTCGGCATCTATTCTACCATCTCGGCAAGCCTCGACAATAGCCTGGTAGTTGCTACCACTACCACTTGCAAAGACCGCCAATCGTGACTTCTTCATACTCGCTTTTATTAAAGGATTGTCACACCCTCACCCTCAACAACTCGACCAATAACAGAGGCACGCTCGCCTACGCTCTCGAGGATTGAGATAGCCTTCTCAGCATCGCTTGCATCGAGGGCGATGACCATACCGATACCCATATTGAAGATGTTGAACATCTCTCTGTGGCCGATGTTGCCATACTTCTCCAGGAGGCGGAATACTGGAAGGATCTCCCAGCTACCCTCCTTAACCTCAACACCCTGACCATCCTTCAAGATACGAGGGATATTCTCGTCGAAACCACCACCTGTGATGTGGCTGATACCGTGAACATCGCACTCTGCGATAACCTTCAACACCTGCTTAACATAGATGCGGGTAGGGGTAAGGAGCACCTCGCCAAGCTTACGACCCTCGATCTCAGGGTATGTCTCATCGAGCTTAAGGTTGTTATCAGCAACAACCTTGCGCACAAGGCTAAAGCCGTTAGAGTGAACACCGCTTGATGCGATACCTACGAGCACATCACCCACCTTAACACGCTCACCAGCGTCGATGAGCTTCGAGCGCTCAACAACACCTACGGTGAAGCCTGCGATATCGTACTCGCCATCCTGATACATACCAGGCATCTCAGCAGTCTCGCCACCCACGAGTGCGCAGCCCGCCTGACGGCAACCCTCTGCAACACCAGCAACGATAGCCTCAACCTTAGCAGGCTCGTTGTGGCCCACAGCTACATAGTCGAGGAATACCAATGGCTCAGCACCCTGAGCAAGGACATCGTTAACACACATCGCAACAGCGTCAATACCGATAGTATCGTGCTTGTCCATCTCGAACGCGAGCTTGAGCTTTGTACCAACGCCATCGGTACCGCTAACGAGCACAGGCTCCTTAATGTTGAGCGCTGCGAGGTCGAACATACCGCCAAAAGCACCGATGTTACCCATCGAGCCTACGCGCTTGGTTGATGATACATGTGACTTAATTCGTCGTACTACTTCGTAACCGGCCTCAAGGTTTACACCTGCCTCTTCGTAACTTTTTGCCATAACTTTATATATTTTTATTATTCGTTCAACTTATTGTGATACAATGATGTTGGATAGCAGCCGTTGAAGCACGCCATACACAACTCCGAGCGATTGCCCGACTTGAGGAGCGACTCCTCCGACAGGAACTCGAGCGAGTCAGCCTCGATTTCCTTGCACGCCGCCTCCTTCGACATACGCGCGCAGAGGAGCTCCTTCTTCGTCGACATATCAATGCCATAGAAGCAAGGGTGCGTGATTGCAGGGCTGGCGATACGAACATGTACCTCCTTAGCTCCCGCCTCCTTCAAGAGACGCACGATGCGCAACGATGTGGTGCCACGCACGATAGAGTCGTCGATGAGCACCACCGATTTATCCTTAACGAGTGATCGCACTGCCGAGAGCTTCATACGCACACCCTTTTCGCGCATCTCCTGCGATGGCTGGATAAAGGTGCGGGCGATATACTTGTTCTTGATGAGACCCATCTCGTAAGGGATGCCGCTGGCCTCAGAATAGCCGATGGCGGCACTGATACTCGAATCGGGTACACCGATAACCACATCGGCCTTGATAGGCGACTGCTCATAGAGATACCTACCAGAAAGCTTGCGGAAGGTGTGCACATTGCAACCCTCGATATCGCTATCAGGACGCGCAAAGTAGATGTACTCCATAGCGCACATCAGGTGACGCTGATAGCGCGAGTAGTAGTTCGAGCGGATACCGTGGTGGTCGATGGTAATAACCTCACCTGGCTCAATATCACGGATATACTCAGCACCCACGATATCTAACGCGCAGGTCTCCGAGCTGATGACATAGCCATCACCGAGTTTACCGATTGAGAGTGGTCTAAGACCGTGCTTATCACGACACGCATAAATGCGATTCTTGGTCATAATGAGGAACGCGAAGGCACCCTCAAGCATATTGAGCGCCTCGATGATGTTGTCGATACGCTTATCCTCACGATTATCCTTCTTAACAAGGTGCGCCAAGAGCTCGCTATCTGACGATGAGTGGAAGAGGCTACCACGAATCTCGAGGTACTCGGCCAGCTCTGCTGAATTTACGAGGTTACCATTGTGCGCAAGCGCGAAGTCTCCCGTATGGTGATTAAACGAGAATGGCTGCACATTGTTTGCTCCACCGCCACCCGTAGTCGAGTAGCGCACATGGCCGATAGCGATGCGACCCTTGAGTTTCGAGAGCTTCTGCTGGTTGAACACCTCTGTAACGAGGCCCTCACCCTTAACGGTATTGAGCTTGTCGCCATCGAACGCCGAAATACCACACGCCTCCTGACCACGATGCTGCAGTGCGTGCAAACCGTAGTAAGTGAGGTTTGGGGCGTCGTCTACACCGAAAATACCAAATACACCGCACTCCTCGTGCAAGTCGTCGCCATATATATCTAATGAATCCTTAAGCATACCTATATTTATTTAAGTACATTGTGTAGTCGCTCAGCAACCTCCTCATATGTCTCGCGCACACGACCGAGGTCACGACGGAAACGATCCTTATCCATACGCTCACCCGTAGCCTTATCCCAGAGGCGGCAAGTGTCGGGCGAGAGCTCGTCAGCAAGGACAAGCGTGCCATCAGAGGTGCGGCCGAACTCAATCTTAAAGTCCACAACCGTGATGCCCACCTTGTCGTACAGCTCGATAAGGCACTTATTAATGCTTGCCGACATCTCGTACATCTTCGCAAGCTCCTCGTAGCTCAACAGACCAAGTGCAACGGCGTGGTGGTCGTTGATGAGCGGATCACCCAGGTCGCTACGGCGGAGGCAGAGGTCGAAAATCGTATTCTGTGGTATGATACCCTCGTCCAGGCCGAGGCGCTTAGCCATAGATCCTGCCACTACATTGCGTACGATAACCTCAACGGGGATGTGCTCGACAACGCGACATAGCTGGCCATCAGCACCAACACGCTCAACGAAGTGCGTGTTGATGTTTTGGCTATTGAGATATTCGAGCACCATCGACGATATCTCGCAAGTAAGGCGACCCTTATGCTCGATAATCGCACGCTTGATGTTATAGAACGCCGAGGTGTGATCCTTAAAGCGAACTACGACATGGTCATCGCAATCGGTCTTATATATCTGCTTACTGCTACCTTCGTAGAGAAGTTCCAACTCTTTCATAGGCTATCGCTTAGTAAAGTAGTTAACGGCATTGGCAAAGATATCCTGAATCTTCTCGCCGTGTATATTCTTCATAAGGTCACGCTCATAACGCTCAGTATGGCCCATCTTTCCGAGGATCTGACCTGTTGGGTCGATGATACCCTCGATAGCGTAGCTCGAGCCGTTAGGGTTATATGGCGCATCGGTAGTAGGACGATTCTCAGCATCTACATACTGGAACGCCACCTGACCATTGCGGAAGAGCTCCTCAGCCATAGCCTCGCTAACAACGAACTTACCCTCACCGTGGCTCACTGCGATAGAGTGGATATCACCCACCTCGAACGATGCCAACCAAGGCGATGCAACGGTACCCACGCGTGTTGATACCACCTGTGAGATATGGCGGTTGATATCGTTGCGGAAGAGTGTAGGCGACTCCTTAGTAACCATACCCAAGCGGCCATAAGGCAACAAGCCCGACTTAACCAACGCTTGGAAGCCGTTACAGATACCGAGCATCAAGCCACCACGGTCAAGGAGTGCGTGGATAGCATCAGCAACACTCTTATTGTTGAGCACATTTGCGATAAACTTACCGCTACCATCTGGCTCGTCACCTGCTGAGAAGCCTCCACTAAGAGCCATAATATGGCAGTTAGAGATATGCTCTACCATCTCCTCGATAGAGGCAATAACATCCTCACCGGTGAGGTTCTTGAACACCGACATAGTAACCTCAGCTCCTGCACGCTCGAAGGCACGCTGTGTGTCGTAGTCGCAATTAGTACCTGGGAATACAGGGATGTAGACCTTAACCTTGTCAACCTTCTCGCCCTCGTACTGCTTCATATGGATGCGGCCATCGCTCACGCGTGTAGGCTCGCCAGAGCGACCACGGTCGGTATATACGGTAGTAAACTTCTCGGTATTAGCCTCCAAAAGCTCGTCGATGGTGAGGCGTGTGCCATTTACAAAGATTGCATCCTCAGCAACGGTAGTACCGATAAACTCAGCGTTAGGGAAGTTGAGCGTACGGCGGCTCTCAACAACGATAGAGCCATACGAGTAGTTATAGAGCATCTGCTCATCGCACTCGATAGCGACACCTACTCTATTACCAAATGCCATCTTTGACACAGCCTCAGCAACGCCACCGAAGCCTACTGCCCACGCAGCTGTGATATCGCCCTCAGCAATCTTGCTGCTCACGAAGTCAAAGTTCTTCTTAAGCTGCTCGGTTGCTGGCATATAGTTAGCCTCTGGCGTGTGGCGGATGACATATATCTTGTTACCTGCGCTCTTAAACTCTGGGCTGATAACGGTACGCGCATCAACGGTAGTGATACCGAATGCCATAAGCATTGGTGGCACATTGATATCGCGGAAAGTACCGCTCATAGAATCCTTACCACCAATAGATGGAAGGCCGAGTTCTACCTGCATCTTAAGAGCACCGAGGAGTGCCGAAAGTGGCTTACCCCAAGAGCGCTCATCTGTCATACGCTCGAAGTACTCCTGGTATGAGAAGCGCATATTCTCGTAGCGCGCACCAGCAGCCACAACCTTAGCACAAGCATCTACCACAGCATATGCAGCACCGTGGTATGGGCTCCACTTAGCAATGAATGGGTTGTAACCGAAGGCCATAATACTTGCAGTATTTGTAAAGCCTACACCCACAGGGAGCTTCTGAACCGACACCTGAGTCTCGGTAGTCTGTGTCTTACCACCATATGGCATCAAAACGGTAGATGCGCCGATGGTAGAGTCGAACATCTCGATAAGACCCTTCTGCGACACAACATTGTCGTCCGCAAGGTTAGTCTTCATTCGCTTGGTGGTGGTAGCACCCTCGATCTTACGCTCGAAAGGATTTACATTCTCCACCGCACCGATGCGAATCTTTGTATAGTGCTTAGCACCTGCCGAGTCAATAAAGTCACGCGATAGGTCAACGACGAGCTTGCCGTCAGAGTACATACGCATACGGCGTGTATCTGTCACATCAGCCACATAAGTAACCTCAACATTCTCCTCGTGGCAGAGTGCCATAAAGGTCTCCATATCCTTACGCTCGATAACTACCGACATACGCTCCTGCGACTCGATGATCGCAAGCTCCGAGTAGTTCAAGCCCTTATAATTTGTAGGTACACGGTCGAGGTAGATAT
>JAGBTP010000047.1 GCA_017631255.1 Alistipes sp. | reverse complement strand
ATGAGCACCAAGTACCTTGGTGAGCAGTTCGATATCCACGGTGGCGGTATGGATCTTATGTTCCCACACCACGAGTGCGAGATTGCTCAGTCTACCGCAGCCCTCGGCAAGGACTCGGCTCGCTATTGGGTACACAATAATATGATTACAATCAACGGTCAGAAGATGGGTAAGTCACTCGGTAACTTCATCACCCTCGAGCAGCTCTTCACAGGTAACCACCCGATGCTTGCTCAGGCATATACCCCTATGACCATCCGCTTCTTTGTGCTTCAGGCGCACTACCGCTCAACCCTCGACTTCTCTAACGAGGCGTTGCAGGCGGCAGAGAAGGGTCTCGATCGCCTAATGAAGGCCGTTGATTCGCTCTCAAAGATTAAGGCGGCAGCTACCTCTACCGTCGATGTTGCAGAGCTTGAGCGCCGTTGTGGCGAGGCTATGGCCGACGACCTCAACTCGCCAATGGTAATCTCAGCCCTCTTCGACTGGGTGCGCATCATCAACCAGGCTGTAGATGGCCAGCAGAGCTTCACCGAGGCCGACCTCGAGCGTCTCAAGGGCATCGTCAACCTCTATGTATTCGACATCCTCGGTCTCCATAACGAGAAGGCAGCCGAGTCGGGTGGCAAGGATATGGTTACTCCGCTCGTAGATATGCTCCTCAATATGCGTATGGAGGCTAAGGCCAACAAGGACTGGGCAACATCCGACAAGATCCGTGATAACCTCACCTCTATCGGTATTCGAGTTAAGGATCGTAAGGACGGATTCGATTGGGAGATCGAGTAATTTGTTGTGATAAGGGGTGCATCTGTGTCGTCTGGCTTGTTTGCAAATTCCTCATTTGCCTTGAGTAAACTGCGGATTTGCAAACGGCGACCAGCCACCATATCTAACCCTTCGGACAACAAATTGGTGGTGGAGAGGTTAACCTCTATCCAACCACAAATTTAATTTAGGCGAGATATCCTCTCGCCCTACACGGTAAAGCTTACCAACATAAACAAAGACAACTACTATTTAATGGTATCTGTAGAACAGATAAACGAGCTAAAGGCACGCGTGACGAAGGTTGCGGCAGCGATAGACATCGAGCAGCGAGAGATCGACCTGCGCAACGAGCAGGAGCGTACCGAGGAGCCTAACTTCTGGGACGACCCCGAATCGGCGCGCAAGCAGCTCAAGAAGGTGGCCGATATCAAGGCCATAATCGAGGAGTACTACGCTGCGCGCTCGGCAGCGGCCGACCTCGACCTTATCCCCGACTTTGTTGCCGAGGGCGTGCTCAGCGAGGCTGAGGCTGAGGCGCAGTATGGCGAGGCGTTGGAGCGTGTCGAGAAGCTTGAGCTTAAGCAGATGCTTTCGGGCAAGGAGGATAAGCTTGGTGCCATTATGGACATCAACGCTGGTGCTGGCGGCACCGAGGCACTCGACTGGGCACAGATGCTGATGCGTATGTACACGCGCTGGGGCGAGGCGCACGGCTACACGGTCAAGGTGGTGAACTACCAGGCGGGTGAAGAGGTGGGCGTCAAGTCCTGCACCTTGGAGTTCGAGGGTGAGTATGCCTACGGCTACCTGCGCAGCGAGAGCGGCGTGCATCGTATGGTGCGCCTCTCACCCTTTAATGCCAACAACAAGCGTCAAACGACATTCGCATCGGTCTTCATATCGCCTACGGTCGACGACTCTATCGAGATTAACATCTCGCCAGCCGACTACGAGTGGGATACCTTCCGCGCGAGTGGTGCTGGTGGCCAGAATGTCAACAAGGTGGAGACGGCGGTGCGTCTGCGCTACCACGGCAAGGACCCCGATACGGGTGAGGCGGTGGAGTTCCTCATCGAGAATATGGAGACGCGCTCGCAGCTGATGAATAGGGAGAATGCAATGCGCATCCTTCGCTCGAAGCTCTACCAGAGGGAGCTCGACAAGCGTATGGCTACGCAGCAAGCCCTCGAGGCTACGAAGAAGCGCATCGAGTGGGGCTCGCAGATACGAAGCTATGTCTTCGATGATAGGCGCGTTAAGGATCACCGCACGGGGTATCAGACATCGAATGTCGACGCGGTGATGGACGGCGATATCGACGCATTCATCAAGGAGTACCTCTTGCAATACTAACCTAACGGACTCACGCTATGCGAAAACTACTAACCACAATCGTTGCGCTGTGTGCGATAGTTGCTGCCTATGCCCGCCCTTGCACCCCTACATCTACGGAGGCTAAGAGCGAGGTGGTGGTGGGTTGTCGTGATACGGCGGCCTATATGTCCCTGCTTAGGGAGCAGAGGGTGGCGGTGCTGGCAAACCATACTGCGATGTATAGCTCGGAGGAGCACCTCGTGGATATGCTGCATCGTGAGGGTATCAACCTCGTTGGTATCTTCGCCCCTGAGCACGGATTTCGTGGTGGTGTCGAGGCGGGAGCATTGGTAGAAGATGGCGTAGATGCCAAGACGGGGGTGGCGATACTCTCGCTCTACAATGGTAACACGAAGCGACCCTCGGATGCGGTGATGCGCTCGTTCGATGTGCTGGTCGTTGATATGCAGGATGTGGGGCTTAGGTTCTATACATATTATATATCTATGCTCCATATGATCGATGCCTCGGCCGACTATGGCAAGAGGGTTGTTGTCCTCGACAGGCCCAATCCCAATGGCCACTATGTCGATGGACCTATCCTCGATATGAGGTATAAGTCGGGTGTGGGACATATCCCCGTACCCGTAGTTCACGGCCTGACGATGGGCGAGATTGCCCTGATGTCGATAGGTGAGGGGTGGGCAAAGAGGGCTAACATCACGGTGGTGCGCTGCGGCAACTACGACCATAGCACCCACTACACATTGCCCATAGCGCCATCGCCTAACCTCGCTACGCAGCACTCCATCTACCTCTACCCGTCGCTATGCATCTTCGAGGGCACGGTGGTGAGCGTGGGGCGTGGAACGGAGGCTCCGTTTGAGATTTATGGCCACCCAGCGATGAGGGGTCGTGATTTTGAGTTCGTGCCGCAGCCCAATGCTGGAGCTGCGAAGCCACCACATAGTGGCGTGGTGTGCTATGGAGAGGATTTGAGGGGCGTGCCTGCGGAGGAGATATGGCGCGAGGGCGTCAACCTCGAGTATGTCATCGACGCTTACAACGACCTCAATATTGGCGAAAAGTTCTTCTCGCCGATGTTCGAGAAGTTGATTGGTGTGTCGTGGGTGAGAGAGAAGATTATGGAGGGATACACGGCCGAGGAGATCAAGAGGCTCTGGGCCGATGATGTTGCGAAGTATATGGAGCTAAGGCGTAAGTACTTGCTATATAACGAGTAAGAAGAAACTAAAAACACTATATTATGGGATTTTTTGATTTATTTAAGCGTAAGAAAAAGGTTGAGGAGCCTAAGGCGGAGCCTGTTGTGGAGAGCGCAACAAGTGCTGCGGAGGTGAGCCTCGGTGGTGAAGATAGCGTAGCGAAGGGCGAGGAGAGTGCTGATGTAGCGACGGCGGAGACCACCTTTGTGACTACAACTACCGAGGATATCGTGCCCGAGGCAGAGGATGTTGAGGCATCTGCTGAGGCACACGAGGCTACGCCAACACCAACGGCTGAGGCTACCCCTGCACAAGAGGTCGTGCCAACCTCTGCACCAGAGCAGACCCCAACACCTACCCCTGCCCCTGCGTCAACCCCTGCCCCTGAGGAGGAGTACGAGGATGAGGAGGTGGATATAGAGGCGGAGCGCAAGGAGCTTGAAGAGGGCCTTGGTAGAACCAAGGAGGGCTTCTTTGGTCGCCTTAAGCGTGCCATTGCAGGTCGCACGACGGTGGATGCAGATGTACTTGACGACCTTGAGGAGGTGCTCATCACCTCGGATGTGGGCGTGGAGACGACGGTTAAGATTATCGAGGCTATCGAGGCGCGTGTTGCGAGGGATAAGTATATGAATACCTCGGAGTTACACGCTATTCTTCGTGACGAGATTGCACGCCTTATGGAGGAGTCGCACCGCTCGACAAAGGAC
This sequence comes from Alistipes sp., assembly GCA_017631255.1. GTDB lineage: Bacteria > Bacteroidota > Bacteroidia > Bacteroidales > Rikenellaceae > Alistipes. The sequence goes on along the minus strand of JAGBTP010000047.1, from coordinate 33,537 downwards.
TTCGGTATCGAGGTTAAGGAGGGCTTGCCATATGTTATGATGGTTGTGGGCGTCAACGGCGCAGGTAAGACAACCACCATCGGTAAGCTTGCGGCTAAGCTCACGCGCGCCGGTCGCAAGGTATATATCGGTGCTGCCGACACCTTCCGTGCTGCGGCTATCGACCAGCTCGCCGTATGGGCTGAGCGTGCAGGTGCTACGATGGTGCGACAGGATATGGGCTCGGACCCAGCATCTGTGGCCTACGATACGCTCCGATCGGCGGTGGCTAATGGTGCCGATGTGGTGCTTATCGACACGGCGGGTCGTCTACACAACAAGGTGGGCCTTATGAAGGAGCTTACGAAGATTCGCAATGTGATGTCGAAGGTAATCCCCGATGCACCACACGAGGTTATGCTCGTGCTCGATGGCTCTACGGGTCAGAACGCCTTTGAGCAGGCGAAGCAGTTTACCGAGGCTACGCAGGTGACATCGCTCACCATCACCAAGCTCGATGGTACGGCTAAGGGTGGTGTGGTAATAGGCATCAGCGATAAGTTCCATATCCCTGTGCGATATATCGGCATCGGCGAGGGCATCGACCAGCTTAAGATGTTCGACCGCAGGGAGTTTGTTCGTGCATTGTTTGGTGAGGCTAATAAGTAAAGGCTATGAAGAAGATTAATATCATCACGCTTGGCTGCTCAAAGAATACCGTCGACTCGGAGCACCTCGCAGCGCAGCTCGCAGCTATGGATTATAAGGTGGTGTTCGACAGCGATAGGGTAGATGCCGATGTTGTGGTCATCAACACTTGTGGCTTTATCGGCGACGCTAAGCAGGAGTCTATCGACACCATCCTGCGCGCCGCACAGCTTAAGTCGGAGGGCGCTATCGAGGAGCTCTTCGTTGTGGGATGTCTCTCGCAGCGCTATGCCGACGAGTTGCGCCCTGAGCTACCTGAGGTCGACGACTTCTTCGGCGTGAACGACTGGGCGGGCATCGTCGAGCGTCTTGGTGCTATGTATCGCGTGGAGAATGAGACCAAGCGTGAGCTCTCGACACCGTCGCACTACGCCTACCTCAAGATCTCGGAGGGCTGTAATTGGATGTGTGGCTACTGCGCCATCCCGCTTATCCGTGGTCGACACAAGTCGGTGCCTATGGAGGCCCTTGTAGCTGAGGCTGAGGCTCTTGTGGCTAAGGGCGTAAGGGAGATTATGGTCATCGCCCAGGATACGACATACTACGGTGTGGATATCTATGGCGAGAGAAAGCTCGCTGAACTGCTCGAGAGGTTGTGCCGCATCGAGAAGCTCGAGTGGATACGCCTACATTACGCTTATCCTACCGACTTCCCAGATGAGGTGATTGAGGTTATGGCGCGCGAGAAGAAGATTTGCAAGTATCTCGATATTCCGTTCCAGCACATCTCGGACAATCAGCTTACGGCGATGAAGCGCCGCCATACCAAGGCCGAGGCGTTGACACTCATCGAGAAACTGCGCAAGGCTATTCCAGACATCGCATTGCGTACTACGCTCCTTGTGGGCTATCCAGGTGAGACGGATGCTGATTTTGAGGAACTTAAGGAGTTTGTTAAGGCTACGAAGTTCGACCGCCTTGGCGTCTTTGCATACTCGGAGGAGGAGGGCACCTACTCAGCTACGCGCCTCAAGGATGATGTGTCGGACGAGGTTAAGCAGCAGCGCGTCGACGGCATTATGCGCCTTCAGGAGAGGGTGTCGCTCGAGAATAATGCGCGCCGTATAGGTCAGACTATGCGCGTGATAGTGGACCGCAAGGAGGGTGAGTTTTATATTGGCCGCTCGGAGTATGACTCTCCAGAGGTGGATCAGGAGCTTATCATCGATAGTCGTGGTAAGCGACTCCTTAGAGGTCACTTCTACACGGTTAGCATCACCGATGCCGAGGACTACGACCTCTATGCCACGCTGGCATAGCCTCGTTACGAGGGGTGGCCTTTGGGCTTTTTGGCTAAAAAATTTTGATATTATCCGAAAAATACCTATCTTTGAGGTGTTATTATTAATTGCGTAGTCGCAACATTGCTGAAGCGTATGGCAGAGAAGGAGATAGTAAAACGATTGCGTAGCGAGGTGGAGAGGCTCATCGCCGACCACGAGCGCGTGTCGGCAAAGTGTCGTGAGCTCACACAGGAGCGCGATAGACTCCTTGTCGAGAAGCGTCGTTTGGAGGAGAGTGTACGCGAGTTGGACACACGCCTCAAGAGCCTGGAGCTCTCGAGTGTTATGTGTGGTAATGACGGCAGTGTTGAGCGTGCTCGTCAGCGAGTCAACAGTTTATTGCGGGAGGTTGACCGCTGCATAGCGGCACTAAAACAGGAACAGGAAGATAATTAGTGCTATGGCTGAGGGAAAAATAAAGATAAAGTTATCGATAGCAGGACGAGTATATCCGATGACGGTGGACGCAGCCAACGAGGAGCTATATCGTGTGGCAGCCAAGCGTCTGAATGATAAGATTTCGGAGTACACGCGCATCCCTAAGTTGGATGCTCAGGATCGTGTGGCTCTGGCGGCACTCTTCTATACTATCGTTGCGCTCTCGGCTGAACAGACATCATCGCTGGGCGATGAGGATGTCGAGGAGTTGGAGTCGATAGAGACCCTGATACGCAAATATATCAAAGAGTAGCGACAAGAGTCGCACTGCGGTGCGGTTTTTGATAATACCATAGGCGCACACCTGAGGCTGCGTAAGGCTCACATCGAGGAGCAGCGCGCGGCCGATGTGCATAGGTTCTTTTTTATATAATCTATCCCGCATAGATTCCTTACAAGCTTTGCGAACTGTACAATTTATATAACATTGGGACAATTCTCGAGTAATGTTACAAAACAAGGCCTCAACCCGCAAGGGTGTGGATTTATCCACCAGTGGACTGTTGCGTACCTCGGAACCCCACCTATGACTTATCTGCGGATTCGTCAAACAGGCTAAGGAATTGGTGCGGGATTTTTTTATTTTATTGATAACGAAACATTAAACCTTATTACTAACAATACAATAAACACCATTTATCGACTATGGAATCAATTTGGATAATCGTTGGTGTCGTCGTAGGTGCTGTTGTGGGAGGTGTGCTCTCCTACTTTGCGGCGCGTACACGAGCTAGGGCCATCGTTCAGAAGGCTGAGGCAGACGGCGAAATGATAAAGAAGGAGAAGATGTTGCAGGCTAAGGAGAAGTTCATCCAGCTTAAGAGCGATCACGATCGCCAGGTTAATGAGCGTAACCAGAAGTTGCAGCAGAGCGAGCAGCGCGCTAAGCAGCTCGAGGCCAACCTCCAGAACAAGGAGCGCGAGTTGGAGCGTAAGATGAACGACTACGACAAGCGCAAGGAGCAGCTCGAGGGTCAGATGCAGGGCGTTGAGGCACGCAAGGAGGAGCTTGCAGCTCTCATCCGTGAGCAGAACGAGCGCCTTGAGCAGATCTCGGGTATGAGCTCGGAGGAGGCTAAGAACATCCTCATCGAGAATATGAAGAGCGAGGCTAAGGCTGACGCTGCGGCATATGTGGCGGAGACCATCGAGGAGGCTAAGCTTTCGGCTACGAAGGAGGCTAAGCGTATCGTGGTGGCATCTATCCAGCGCGTAGCTACTGAGACAGCTATCGAGAATGCTGTTACGGTATTTAATATTGAGTCTGACGAGGTTAAGGGCCGCATCATCGGTCGTGAAGGCCGTAATATCCGTGCCTTGGAGGCCGCTACCGGCATCGAGATTATCGTCGACGACACCCCTGAGGCTATCATCCTTTCGGGCTTCGACCCTGTGCGTCGCGAGATTGCACGCCTTGCCCTCCACCAGCTTGTTACCGACGGCCGTATCCACCCAGCGCGTATCGAGGAGGTTGTGGCTAAGGTGAAAAAGCAGATCGAGGAGGAGATTGTTGAGGTGGGTAAGCGTACCACTATTGACCTCGGTATCCACGGCTTACACCCTGAGCTGATCCGTCTCATCGGTAAGATGAAGTACCGCTCGTCATATGGCCAGAACCTCTTGCAGCACGCTCGCGAGACTGCTAACCTCGCAGGTATTATGGCAGCAGAGCTCGGTCTTAACCCTAAGGCTGCGCGTCGTGCTGGTCTCTTGCACGATATAGGTAAGGTGCCCGATGATGAGCCAGAGTTGCCACACGCAATTATCGGTATGAAGCTGGCTGAGAAGTACAAGGAGAAGCCAGATGTATGCAACGCTATCGGTGCTCACCACGACGAGGCTGAGATGACATCGCTCATCGCACCTATCATTCAGGTCTGCGATGCTATCTCTGGCGCGCGTCCAGGTGCTCGTCGTGAGGTTGTTGAGTCCTATATCAAGCGCCTCAAGGAGATGGAGGGCATCGCACTCTCATACCCTGGCGTTGTAAAGACATACGCTATCCAGGCAGGTCGTGAGCTCCGCGTTATCGTAGGTGCTGATAAGCTATCGGATCAGGAGTCTGAGGCATTGTCACACGACATCGCTAAGAAGATTCAGGATGAGATGACATATCCTGGTCAGGTTAAGATTACCGTAATCCGCGAGACTCGCTCTGTATCTTACGCTAAGTAATCAGCGCGTGTCAATCGGGAATATATAACCATCGCCGAGGGCCTACATTAGTGGGTTCTCGGTTTTTTATATATGTGCGCGCGTGGATAATTGTGTAATAGGGTGAACCTATTTCAATACAATAGAAAGATCTGTGCTAACACGCAAAAAAGTGGGGCTGTCCTTGCGGATAGCCCCATCTTCATTTAGTAGTGTAATTGCTAAGAAGCCTATCGGTGAGACATATACTGCTTGATGACGCCTCGCTTTGAACCGCGGATGAACTCGATGAGCTTATTGCGCTCAGCAGTTTCAGGAAGCTCAGCCTCTGCCTTGTCGCAACCCGCCTGGTAGTTAAGCTCGCTCTGGAACAAGATGCGGCAGGTGTTGTGGATAGATTCGATCTGCTCAGCGGTGAAGCCACGACGCGACAAGCCTACCTTGTTGATACCCGCATAGTGGGTCTCGCCGTTGGTAGCGATGATGAATGGAGGCACATCCTGAGTTACAAGAGCACCGCCCTGAATCATAGCGTGGTCGCCGATGTGAATCCACTGGTGAAGTGCTGCGTGACCTCCGATAACCACCCAATCACCAACCTCTACCTCGCCAGCGAGCGATACACGGTTAGCGATAACACAGTGGCTGCCGACAACATCGTCGTGTGCAACATGAACATATGCCATAAGGAGGTTGTGGTCGCCGACAACGGTGGTACCACGCGATGCTGTGCCGCGCGCGATGGTAACGCACTCACGGATATCGTTGTAGTCACCAATCACAGCGGTAGTCTCCTCGCCCGCAAACTTAAGGTCCTGAGGCAAGCAAGCGATGCACGCACCAGGGTGGATCTTGTTACCCTTACCGATACGCGCACCATTGTAGATGATGGCGTGAGGGCCAATCCAACAGTCGTCGCCGATGACTACATCGCCCTCGACATAGGCAAAAGGCTCGATAGTAACATTCTTGCCAATCTTGGCATCTGGATGAATGTAAGCCAAATTACTGATCATAGAAAAATATTGTTTGTTTCGTCCGTTAATTATCGCTTCTTGGCAATCTGAGCGGTGAGGATAGCCTCGCACGCGAGCTGACCCGATACGAAGGCCTTACACTCTGCGGTGCAGATACCACGACGCATATCTACCATATGGCACTCGAGCTGCAATGTGTCGCCTGGCACCACCTTACGCTTCCACTTCACGCCGTCGGCCTTGAGGAAGTAGGTAGAGTATGAATTCGGATCCTCCACACGGCTGAGCACCAGGATGCCGCAGCACTGTGCCAATGCCTCGATGATAAGCACGCCTGGCATCACAGGCTCCTCAGGGAAGTGACCCACGAAGAAAGGTTCGTTCATCGATACATTCTTGATGCCACCGATAGCGTTCTCGTCGATGTGGAACACACGGTCAACGAGCAAGAATGGAGGACGGTGTGGGAGTACATTCTTAATCTGGTTGATGTCCATCAAGGGCTGCTCCTTAGAGCTGTACTTAAACGCTGGCTTCTCGCCGCTACGACGAATGGTGCGCGATAGCTCCTTCATAAACTCAGTGTTGGCGAAGTGGCCAGGGCGTGTAGCCCATACACGACCCTTGATGCGCATCCCGAGGAGCGCAAAGTCACCAAGAAGGTCGAGCAACTTGTGGCGTGCAAGCTCGTTGTTGGCGCGAAGCTGCTGGTTGTTGAGGTAACCGCCGGTGATGACGATATCCTCCTTGCCGAAGATGCCCTTGAGGTGGTTGAGCTGATCCTCCGATACGGGGTTCTCCACAACGACGATAGCGTTGTCGAGGTCACCACCCTTGATGAGGTTCATCTTCATAAGTGGTTCGAGCTCGTGCAAGAACACGAAGGTACGGCACATCGAGATCTTCTCGGTGTAGTTGTCCTCCTTACTATATACGGCGTACTGGTTGCCCACAACCTTCGAGTTGTAGTCCACATGCACCGATACTGAGAACTCATCGTCTGGATAGATGACGAGCGCTACGCCCTTCTCTGGGATGGTATATACCTGCTTCTCAGTCACCTCGAAGAACTTACGCTCAGCCTCCTGCTCCACGGTGCCCACCTCGTTGATACGCTCAGCGTACTCACGAGCCGAACCATCCATAATTGGGGTCTCAGGGGCGTTAATGTCGATGGTAGCGTTGTCTACGCCGAGGGTCCAGAGTGCCGACATAATATGCTCGATGGTGCTAACCTTAGCGGCGCCCTTCTCGATGGTGGTACCGCGTGATGTATCTGTAACATACTCACACAATGCTGGTACCTCAGGAGCATCCTCGATGTCTACGCGACGGAAGGTGATGCCGTGGTTTGCCTCAGCAGGGTGAACAGTCATCTCTACCTGCAAGCCTGTGTGTAGTCCCTTGCCCTTGAATGAAATAGCTGCGGCGAGGGTTCTTTGCTTAGTTGCCATAATATTTTAGTTTAATGGTTTCGTTTCAGAGAGTCACGATATCTTGCGATGTGCGCAACTTTCCACTTTATTTCAAAGTAATGGCACAAATATACTAAAAAAATTAAAAAAAAATACTATTTTTGCATTGATAAATGTATTACCACGAAACAAAGCAATGCAGAGCCACAACCAACCACGCAGCAAGGCACCGAAATATCGTCCGACAATCAACCTCTACGACACGCGCCGTGAGTCGTTGGGCGAGTGGTTGTATAGCCACCGCATAGGCCTTGTGGTGGTGCTGGCGGTGTTCCTCTGCTGCGGTACGATACTTGCTACGGCGCGCTACAATGTCGAGGTGCGTCCTGTGGAGTATCTCATTGAGTTCGTGGAGGATGCACCTTCGGTCGAGGAGGTCGAGAAGCTCAAGAAGAAGCGTGACCAGTTGCAGGAGGAGATTAACCGCCGTATGGCTGCCGTTGAGCGTGTCAAGAATCTTCAGTCGAACGATGCTGCTGAGGCGGGTGGTTCAGAGCAGATGAACTACGACAGCGAGACGCAGCAGATGATGGATAAGATTGCCTCGGATATGGCCTCGAATCGTGGCAGCTATGAGAGTGGTATGCGCGATATCAAGGGTATGGGCAAGGGCGGTTCGGGTAGTGGCTCTGGCGAGAGCAAGGGTGATGGCGATAAGGGTAAATTCTCTGGCGCCGTTACCGTGGCATATAGCTTTACCGACCCTGTGCGCCACCACCGTGACCTCTATGTTCCGGCTTACCGAAGCAAGGGCGGTGGCGTTGTGGTAGTTGATGTGTGGCTCAACCGCAGTGGTGTGGTTACGGCGGCAAGGATTAACTCCTCGACAAACAGCGAGCTTAATGCTACGGCCCTCGAGGCGGCACGCCACCACCGCACGCTATTTAGGATTGACGACTCGGCACCGCAGTCGCACCGTGGAACTATAACCTATACCTTCGTGGCACAATGATGATGGTTCGTAGGATAGTAATCGTTGTAGCGTTGCTACTTCTCTCCTTTGCTGTTAGCAGTGCAGAGGCGAGTGTTGCGGCGTGCAAGATAGTTGCCTCGGCGGAGAGTTTATGTGTTGATAGCGATGCTGATGGTGTGGCTATTAGTGAGCAAGGTGTAGTATTGACGAGTTGTCAGCCGTTGTTATCGGCGACAACGAGTGGCGGAGTGTTCTATTCGGTGAACTTAGCAGCACGAACGCTGCACCGAACAGTGCGCACGGCGGAGCGATGTGTACACAATGGCAGGGTAATGAGTGCGATAGACTCAACCATGTCTGCCTCGCGATATGGATTGTACAACCATAGAATATTGTTTGTTTCTCACGCGCGACTTCACTACCTGAATCGCCTTGTGAGGCTTATTATTTAGTGTAGCTTGCAGCTGACTAATGAATGTTGGCATATGTGTTGCATCGGTGCGGCAGGTGACGGTACTGATGCTAAGTGAGTCATTAACAACTAAATAATAAAGTATTTTCTATGATTACAAACGATATCTGCAAGGTGTTGTATGCCTTGCCTGGTGGCGTAGTAGAACCTCGTCGCCAACCAATTACAAAGCCTTTGGTGACTACCATCTTGGGCGCAGTTCTTTTAATTATTAACCTTGTAGCCATTGACGATAGGGCAGGAGCACTTAGTATGTTTACTATGTTGGCGGGTGTCACGCTGCTGATTGTTGGTCTCGTGTTGATTGTTGTACGCCTTACAAGCAGTACACGCGTGCCATACCACACTCCGTCGAAGCGTTATATGTGCTACGATGAACGCTACTACGACCGTGCGCAACTTGCAGAGCTAAGGCGATATGTCGATAGGGGCGATAGGGCAAAGATTGATGCGTTGCCTACGGGCAATATATCGGCCGTTACGCTTGTTGAGTGCAGTGCTGCTGACGATAGCTTGGTGGCTCTGGCGATATACGAATATATCGAGTTTGAAAACAGACTTGTCGAGAGAGTCAAGGTCATAGCACGATAATAGTCTCTGCTCCAGCCAACGCTGTGGCGTTCACATAAACAACAATTTAATATATGCTAACCGAAAAACTATTGTTTGTATTAGCTCTATTGCTCTTCGTAGCAGTGTTGGCTGGTAAGGCGGCATACCGTCTTGGAGCACCAGCTCTGTTGCTCTTCTTGGGCGTTGGTATGCTCTTTGGCTACAATGACTTTATACCGTTTCACGCCGTTGAGGTGGCGCAGTTTGTGGGTATGGTGGCGCTATGTATTATCCTCTTTTCGGGTGGTATGGACACGAAATTCTCGGATATTCGTCCCGTGCTGCCGCAGGGTGTGGTGATGGCTACGCTGGGCGTTATCCTTACGGCATTTATCGTCGGCGGGTTTATATATATCCTTGCTCCATACCTCGGCGTCGAGATGACGATGCCGTTTGCGCTGCTTCTGGCCGCAACGATGTCATCTACCGACTCGGCTTCGGTCTTCTCGATACTTCGTACCAAGAAGCAGGGCTTGCAGCAAAACCTGCGCCCGCTGCTCGAGCTTGAGAGTGGTAGTAACGACCCTATGGCATATATCCTTACGGTGGTTCTTGTGGGTATTGTTGCCGATGGCGCTGCGCTCAATCTGGGTAGCGCAATAGGTAAGTTCATCATCCAGATGGTGCTCGGTGCCGCCTTTGGTTATGGCTTCGGTCGTGCTACGGTGTGGGTGCTCAACCATATCAGGATTCGCAGCAACGCATCGCTCTACTCGGTGCTGCTGCTCGCCTGCGCATTCTTCACCTTCTCGTTCACTACGCTGGCCTATGGTAACGGCTACTTGGCCGTCTATATCGCTGGTCTTGTGGTTGGTAACCTGAGAATTGAGCATCGAAATATGTTGCGCACCTTCTTCGATAGTTTCACTTGGCTATTGCAGATTGTGCTCTTCCTCGGTCTCGGTCTGTTGGTTGAGGTGCAGGATTTGTTGTCGCCCGATGTGCTCATTATGGGTGTTGGCATCGGCGTGTTTATGATATTCGTGGCGCGACCCGTCGCTACCCTTATTAGCCTCGCTCCCTTCCGTGAGTTTACCGCTAAGTCGCGTATATATGTGTCATGGGTGGGCCTGCGTGGTGCTGTGCCTATCATCTTTGCACTCTATCCTATAACCGAGGGCATTGAGGGTGCGGACTACCTCTTTAATGTGGTCTTCCTCGTTACGATTATCTCGCTTGTCGTTCAGGGTACTACCGTGAGCGGTATGGCCAACTGGCTCAACCTCTCGTTCAAGGAACGCGAGTCGACATTTAAGTTTACCGTCCCAGATCAGATTAGTAGCGAGTTCTCCGAGATTGAGGTCAACGGCGCTATGCTCAAGAAGGGCTGCACGCTACGAAATATCAGCCTCCCAGGCCATACACTCGTGGTTATGGTCTACCGTGGTGGTCAATACTTTGTGCCTAAGGGCGATACCGAGCTTAAGAAGGGCGATAAGCTGCTCGTGGTGTCGGACAATAACGACGAGCTTATCAGCAAGGTCGAGGAGATGGGCATAGAGAATATCATTCAGATGAATTAGCGCAAACGGTGGGTAGCGGTATTCACCGCCAAGCAGCAGTTGCGCATCATAATAGGGCACTGCCGAGGTAGTCTAACGACAGCCTCGGCAGTGTCGTTTTTTTGTGTGTATAGTCGTGTGTGTCGTATGCTATGACCATTGCCTTATGGATATAAAAATACCGAGAACTTGTTACACGCATCGTGTCGCAAGCTCTCGGTATATAGTGCTAATGCTCAGCCACGTAGGACTATCACATATTAGCGGCGTGGCTTAATATCAAGCTTCACTGGCTTAATCATATTCTCTGGCAAGAGAATAGTGTCGAGCTCCTCCTGAGTGAGGATGCCGTGCTCGAGAACGATGTCGTAAACACGACGACCAGTAGCCATAGCCTCCTTAGCAATCTTAGTAGAGTTCTTATAGCCAATAACTGGGTTAAGCGCTGTAACGATACCGAAGCTATCCTGAACATACTTGCGGCACTGCTCCTCGTTAGCCTTGATGCCCTCAACGCAGTTAACGCGCAAGGTGTCAAAGCCGTTCATCATAATCTCAGCCGACTCGAAGCAGCACTGTGCCATTGTAGGCTCCATAGCGTTGAGCTCCATCTGAGCCTCCTGAGCGCACATAGCAACGCAAGCGTCGTTACCGATAACCTTGTAGCAGATCTGGTTCATAACCTCAGGGATAACAGGGTTAACCTTACCTGGCATAATAGATGAACCTGGCTGGCGAGCTGGAAGATCGAACTCGTGGAGACCGCAACGAGGACCTGAACCTAAGAGACGGAGGTCGTTACAAATCTTGTTGAGCTTAACAGCTACGCGACGCAAAGCCGATGAGTAGCCAACCATACAAGTGGTATCAGATGTAGCAGCTACCAAGTCCTCAGCGAGCTTGATATCCCAACCTGTAACCTCGCGAAGAGCAGCGATACACTTCTCAGCGTACTCAGGCTCTGAGCAGATACCTGTACCGATAGCTGTTGCACCCATATTTACGGTGAGGAACTCCTCAGCTGCGAACTCGAGGTTCTTCTTCTCCTCCTTCAAGATCTGAGCGAAGGCGCCGAATGTCTGACCAAGGGTCATAGGCACAGCGTCCTCGAGCTGGGTACGACCCATCTTAAGGATGTGAGCGAACTCCTGAGCCTTCTTCGCGAATGACTCGATGAGAGCCTCGTAGTGCTGCATAAACACCTTGTGAGTAGCGTAAAGACCGAGGTGAATACCGCAAGGGTACGCATCGTTAGTCGACTGTGAGCAGTTAACATGGTCGTTAGGCGAGCAGTACTGGTACTCACCAGCCTCGTGACCCATAATCTGCAAAGCGCGGTTAGCGATAACCTCGTTAGCGTTCATATTTGTAGTAGTACCTGCACCACCCTGAATCATATCGCAAGGGAACTGGTCGTGGTGCTTACCCTCGAGGATCTCGAGGCAAGCCTTAGAGATACCGTCGAACTGCTCGTCTGTGAGCAAGCCGAGCTGGTGGTTAGCCTGAGCAGCTGCGAGCTTGGTCATAGCGAGACCGTTGATGAACAAAGGATAGTCCGAGAGGTGGAAGCGGCTGATAGGGAAGTTCTCAATACCGCGCAATGTCTGCACACCGTAGAGCGCCTCTACAGGCACAGCCATCTCACCAAGAAGGTCACTCTCAATACGAGTTTTACCTGAATAATTAGTAGCCATAGTTTGTTGGTTTATGATTATTTATTTGTTTGTGTTGTCACAAGTATGCCGAAATATTATGCTAAAGTAGTGATTTTTTCCTAAACTGCCAATTATTAACCTAACAATTTTCGATATACCCTACAAAGTGGTGGTATTTCATCACATACATTTCGATTATTAGTTTTTTTTACTACCTTTGTGAGTTATTTATATAGGTATGGCAAGAGTTGCGATATTTCCAGGGTCGTTCGACCCATTTACACGAGGTCACCAATGTGTTGTCGACGAGGCGCTAAAGCTCTTCGATAGGGTGGTCATCGCCATTGGTCACAACACCGCTAAGCGCGGTATGCTCTCTCCCCAGGTGCGCAAGCAGCTCATCGAGGAGGTCTACGCTGGCGATGAGCGTGTTGAGGTTACGACCTATACGACGCTTACGGGCGACGAGGCTCGTCGTGTTGGAGCCAGCGCCATTGTGCGCAGCGTGCGTAGCGCTACGGACTTCGACTATGAGCGCACCATAGAGCGTGCTAATCGCCATATCTACCCCGACCTTACGACCGTGATAGTGCTGGCACCTGCCGAGGTGGAGCATATATCCTCGTCGCTGGTAAGGGAGCTTCGTGCTTTTGGCCACGATGTGTCGACACTGATGCCCAAGGGTGTTGAGCTCGAGAGATTTATGGCATTGAGCGAGGCCGAAAAATAACAAACCATAAGCTAAGGATACAAACGATTACCCAATAATTATTAATTACTACTACGATGCAATTTACAGCAGAGATGATCGCCGGACTACTCGGCGGTACAATTATAGGTGACAAGGCGGCAGCGGTATCTACCGTGTCATCAATCGAGGGCGGTAAGGCTGGCTCGCTCGCCTACCTCACCAACCCAAAGTATGAGCAGTATCTCTACACCACAGAGGCCTCTATCGTGCTCGTTGACAAGAGCTTCGAGCCTAAGGAGGAGGTTAAGGCTACGCTCATCAAGGTGGAGAATGTGGGCGAGTGCGTGCTCAATCTCCTTGAGATGTACAATGCCTCTCGTCCACGCAAGAGCGGCATCTCGAAGATGGCCTCTATCAATGAGAAGGCAGAGGTTGGCGAGAACTGCTACATCGGCGACTTTGCGGTCGTTGAGGCTGGCGTTAAGCTCGGTAACAATGTTCAGATATACCCTCAGTGCTACATTGGCGACAATGTAACCATCGGCGAGGGCACGAAGCTCTACCCAGGTGTTAAGATCTACGAGGGCTGCGTCATCGGCAAGAACTGTATTCTCCACGCTGGTAGCGTCATCGGTGCCGACGGCTTCGGTTTTGCACCACGCGAGGATGGCTCGTTTGCTAAGATTCCACAGCTCGGTAATGTCATTATCGAGGATAATGTTGAGATTGGTGCTAACACTTGTGTCGACCGTGCTAAGACCGACTCTACCATCATTCACGCTGGCGTTAAGCTCGATAACCTCATCCAGATTGGCCACAATGTGGAGGTAGGCTCGCACACCGTAATGTCGGCACAGGTGGGTATTGCTGGTACCTCGAAGGTGGGCTCACACTGCTTCATCGCAGGTCAGGTAGGTATCGCCGACCACCTCACCGTGGGTAACGGCGTTAAGATTGCGTCAAAGTCGGGCATCGACAAGAGCGTTGCCGATGGCGAGATTCGCTTTGGTTATCCTTCGCTCCCAGGTATGCAGTACCATCGCTCATTTGCGGTGTTCAAGCAGCTGCCTGAGATGTCGGCTAAGCTTCGTGAGTTGGATAAGGCTGTCGCAGCACTTAAGAGCAAGGAGTAGCGCGTGGAGGAGCATATGCGCATAATGGGTATCGACCCAGGTACCAACTATATGGGCTATGGCATCATCGAGATTCGTGATGGCAAGCCCTTGGCGGTGGTTATGGGCGATATCGACCTACACAAGATTGCGGATGCTCACCAGAAGCTGCGCTATATATTCGAGCGTGTGCGCTCGCTGACCTTGGAGTATGGGGCTAAGGAGGTGGCCTTCGAGTCACCCTTCTTCGGGCAGAATGTGCAGTCGATGCTTAAGCTTGGCAGGGCACAAGGTGTGGCTATCGCTGCGGTGCTAAGTGCTGCGGAGGATATCACCATCGCCGAGTATGCTCCTTCGCGTATTAAGCAGTCGATTACGGGCAATGGTCAGGCCTCGAAGCAGCAGGTGGCGGCGATGATAAATCGTATGCTTATGACTGACTACGCACCCCGTAAGCTCGATGCTACGGATGGTATGGCGGTGGCGCTGTGTCATTGGCTTACGACCTCGAATACCCTCACGCAGCTAACGGCGGGCGACAAGCGCAAGGGCCTTGGTGGTGACAGCAAGTCGCGCAAAGGAAGCAGCTCGTGGGAGCAGTTTGCGGAGAGTAACCCCGACCGAATAAAGAAATAGGAGATTATACCTATATATATTAGTAAACAACCAAAAAACGATTAACATTATGAAAAAGCTATTATCACTTCTTAGCGCTGTTGTGCTCCTCGCATCTTGCGGCGTTAATACCCAGACCGAGCAGGATATCGTCATCAGCGGTAACCTCGCAGCCTACGAGCGCGTAGCTGCCGACAGCAAGGTAGAGTTGCGCGTATCGGGCGAGACCGAGGCCCTCGCAACCACAACCCTCAATGCCGACAAGTGCTTTGCCGCTCAGGTGGCTATCCCTGCTGAGCAGTTCGTTATGATCTTTGTCAACGATGAGCCTATGCTCGAGATTATCACTAACGGCGCAGATGTAAACTTCGCATTCAACGCTGAGAGCCAGAGCGTAGATGTTGAGGGTACACCTTACAACGCTAATATGCGTGAGTTCAAGAATGGCGTGAGCGAGAAGATGCAGGCGCTCTACACTTGCGAGAGCGAGGAGGAGGCTGAGGCACTCATCGACGAGATGGTCGCTTTCATCCGTACCTCTTTCGAGGCTAACAAGGATAACATCCTTGCGCTTAACATCCTCCAGTATATCTCTTACTACGACGACGAGGCTAACCTCGAGGAGTACTTCGCAAAGGTTAACCCTAAGTACGAGTACACCGCCCTTTATAAGGAGTTTGCAAAGCAGATCGAGAACGCTAAGAACACAGTTATCGGCGCTGACCTCGTTGACATCGCTCTTCCTAATGGTGAGGGTACCGTGGTATCTGTATCGGAGCTCTGCAAGGCTGGCAAGTGGGTACTCGTTGACTTCTGGGCTACTTGGTGCGGTCCTTGCCGAGGTGAGATTCCTCACCTTGTAAAGGCATACGAGAAGTTCGCTCCTATGGGCCTTGAGATTTATGGCGTATCGTTCGACCGCAAGGGCGACGAGGCAAAGTGGCAGAAGTTCATCGCTGACAACAATATGTCTTGGGTCAATGTTTGGGGCCTTGGTGAGGATGGTAAGTGGAGCGCTGGCGAGGCTTACAATGTGAACTCAATCCCAAGCAATTTCCTCTTCTCACCAGAGGGCAAGCTCGTAGCTAAGAATTTGCGTGGCGAGGAGATCGAAATTATCCTTTCTGAGCATATCAAGTAAATTGCTGATATAGAGCGAACTAATAAAAACGGCAGAGAAATCTGTCGTTTTTTTTGTAATTTTTTTTGCAAAATATTTGCACAGTAAAAATATTTGCTCTATATTTGCACTCGCAAACGCAAAACAATGGCTCCGTAGCTCAACTGAATAGAGTACTTGACTACGGATCAAGCGGTTCCAGGTTTGAATCCTGGCGGAGTCACAAGGCGGTAATCTTCGGGTTGCCGCTTTTTGTTTTTATGCCCCTCTGCGGTTGTATGTGTGTGGGTGTGTGGGGGGCCGAATGGCGTGGCAAGGTATGGAAGGTGCGAAATGGCGTGGTAGGTGTGAAATGGAATGTAGAGGAAAGGTGCGGAGCGGAATAGTAGAGTAGTGCGCAATAATATATTCACGCGGTGTGAGCTGCGTAGGTGTAGAAACGAAAATAGAGACCTCTAACAAGTCGTTAGAGGTCTCTGCTTTTGTACCGTATGGCGTGCCTCGTAGGCAGTCTGTCGGTCGTGGTGCGTCTTAGCCCATTAGGCGGTATGTAGCGCGTTGTGGGCCATCAGGTGGTACGACGGTTACCACTTTGGCGTGATGCCGATAAATATCTCGAAATTGATGCCTGGCATCGGGTGTGAGAGCACTGAGAGGTACTCCTCGTTGAAGAGGTTGTTAATAGTGCCCTTGAGCGTGAGGTCGGCCCAGCGCATCGAAAAACCCTTCTCGAGTGTGATGTTATTCATAAAGTACTCTGGGAGCTTACCCGTAAGCGAAATGTCGTTGCTCGACATCGTGAAACGCTCGCTGTAATAGCACCACTTATATAGCAGCGACCAACTACGCCACGATAGTCTTCCCGTGATGCTCGATGAGTGCTTAGGCACATAGGGTAGCTGCTTGCCTACCGACTGGTCGGCAGCCGATATAGGCTCTCCCTCGTTTATCGACGGTGTCCACGAGTAGGTGCCGTTGAGTTTGAGCAGCCACTCCTTGCTGAGCGCCACATCGAGGTTGGCCTGCACCTCTACGCCATAGGCGTGCACATCTTTGATGTTCTTGGGCGAGAAGAAGCCCTTAGTCGTAGGCAGCCACAAAATCCAATCGTGAATATAGGAGTCGAACCAGGTCGCAGAGCCGCTCAGCGAGTATATGCCCGAACCACCAACGGCAAACGACAGACCTGCATCGTATGTCCAGCCGCTCTCTTTCCTAAGGTCGGGGTTGCCGCCCGGCAGGAAGTAGAGGTCGTTGAGCGTCGGGAAGCGGTAGTTACGCGACACCGAGGCCTTAGCCACCACATTACCCCTCTTCGATATCACGCCGTCGACAAAGAGTGCTGGTATGATAGGTGAGAACTCATCGCCATACATCTCCTCACGCACTACGGCAGAGATGCCCACGCCATCTACCGGCTTCCACTTTACGGATGCCGAACCCGAAAGCTCGATGCGTGCCTTGCGGTAGCCGACGATGCCGTTGCCGCCCTGCTGGAGGATGATGTTCTTATCCCTACTCTCAACGAAGTGCTGGTGCGCAGCGATATTGGCCGTTATGAGCCAGCGCTTGCCGATGTAGTACTCGCCTTCGGCCTGAGCATAGATGGTATTCACCTTGCTGCGTGAGCGCGTCATATGGGCCATTGTGCCGTTGCCCACATCGCGTTTATAGTCGTAGGCCATCCAGGTGTGGATATATCCCGCACGAACGGCCATCTTCCAACTCGAGCGCAGGTGCTCCCACGAGAGTATTCCTCGGAAGGTCTCCTCCCTCTGGCGGTTGTCGAACGAAGCCTCGTTGCTGTAATCGGTGGTGAGCATCGGTAGCTCGCGGTTCGAGCTTAGGAACCAGGCGTTGAGGCCCAGCTTATCGCCTCGCCCCGTATTGTAGTAGACCTCCTGCAAGATGTGCAGGTCGCGGAACGAGCCGCTGCGGTTGCGCTCCACGGGGTAGTACTGGTCTACGATGTTCATATTCTCGTCGTAGATGTTCTCCTTCTTGTCGTGGTTACGATATTTGTAGTCGTTAGCCGAGGTGGAGAGCACAGCACGCGTAGATACCTGCCAATGGTCGTCGCCATAGGTCAGGCGCAGGAACTCGTCAAAGGTCTTGAATGAACCTATACCCTGAATATATTGCAGGCCAAAGCCCCTATTCTCGGCTGGCGCGGTCGACATCTTGATAGCGCCACCAAGGCCACCTCCCGTCTCGTTTACCGACGATGTGCCGTGCAGCAGCGAGGCGTCGTCGATGAAGTACGATGGTATCATCGAGAAGTCGGTCATACCGAGCATCGGGTTGTTGATGCGCATACCGTTCCAAGTCACCTGCGTATGCGATGGCGAGGTGCCACGGAACGAAACGGTGGATAGGGTAGCACGACCGTAGCTCTTGACGAAGATGGAGGTGTTAAAGGTGAGGATGTCGGCCATCGAGAGGGCGATATTCTCCTTGAGGACTATCGAGTCGAGCTTGGTCTGCTGTATGCCTATCTCCTTCATCGGGCGGTTACCATATACGGCCACCTCACGGATGTTGACACCACTATGCAGCCAATCCTTGGGCATCTCATCCTGCGCGAGTGCTGCCGAGGGTAGTAGCGTGAGGGCAAAGAGTATCGAAAGTAGTCTTTTCATCGTAGCGTTGGGGTGTTAGCTGTTATTTCCAGCAGAAGGCACCAGGGATGATGCCGACATAGAACTCGTCGATAAGCTCGCCACTGCTCGAGTAGCGGTAGACCATACCCTGCTGGACATAGTCGATGGCGTCGGCAACATATACATCTCCCGTGCGGGGACATACCGTGAGGCCGTAGTATAGCGTGCCGTTGTAGGGCAAGAAGGGGCGCACGGGTACGCGGTCAGCCGTTACATCCATAGCCCACACATCGTCGTTGAGCCAATAGATAGTATCCTTCGCGCCGTTTAGTTGCACCTCCGAGGGCCAGTCGCCAAAGTCAAATTTGTACTGCTGCTCTATGGTGAAGGTTTCGGCGTCGATGCGGTAGAGCGATGGAGCCTCGTGACCATAGGGCGAGCCCTCGTAGCCACCGTCGGTTACGGTCCAGAGTTTGTTGTTGCAGTCCATAACCAGCGATGTTGGCTGTATGCCCACCGTTAGCTCGTCGATGACCTCGTCGGTCTCGGTGTCAATCTTGATGATGCGGTTCTGGTAGGACCAGCAGTTGACATATAGATACTTACCATACTGCACCATCTGCTCCGTCGAGCCCGACTCCATCGTCATATTGGGCACCTCGATGTAGCCCGTAATCTCGTAACGCTTGGGGTTGACTATAAAGATGCGGTTATCCCAAATCTGCGTGATATAGGCCTTCTCGTCCGATATGAAGTGTATGTATCGTGGCGAGGTGAGGTCGGTGATGCGGCCCACCTCCTTGAAGGTGTTGATGTCGATGGCAAAGACAACATGTGAGTTGTTGACTATCACCCAGCCGATGCCATTGCGTATGACCATCGACTGTGCCACATCGCCCAGCTTCATAGCGTTGGCACGGAAGAAGACCTCGTTCTGCACCGTCTTGGTCGCAGGGTCGTAATACGAGAGCGTAGCGTTGCCATATTGGAAGTTGCCCTCGTTACAAATAAATAGACCCTCACCCGACGCCGAGGTATCAAACGACTCTTCGAGGCCGTAGTCCCACTTCATACACGAGGTAGAGAGCAGGAGCATTGCCGCCATCGCTATTCTAAGTAGTGTTGACATTGTGCGTATCACTATTTTTTCATATTATAATCGAAGAAGCCCGCCACCTCAGTCGAGAGCTCACCAAGCCAGCCGCTCTTGGCATTTACGGCGCACTGCACCTTCACGAAGTCGATGTAGTCGAGGTCGATATGCTCGCCGTCGATGTCTATGGCGTTCGATATTTTGAAGTGGTTGGCGTTGATATCTGCCGCTGCGTTGTCGCTATCGGTGAGGCGGTCTACGGGGCTGAAATTATCGACATAACCCCAATCGTACTCCGCATTTACCCAGTAGCTACCATTACCCGAGGCGTCAAAGCTGCGTGCCTCGAGGAGCGTACCTGTGAGGGTATAGCTGTCCCCCTCAATCCAGAGTGGGTAGTAGTACTCCTGACGATGGAACTGCTTGAGGTAGTCAATCTGGCCCCAATTACCGAGGTTGTCGCTCCACTGCACCGCCATCTCCGCTCCCGAAGGACGGTAGTATGTTACGGCATAGTTCTGCGTGGTTTCGGCCTTACCCGTCTCCGAGCCAGCAAGCTCGTACCAGGTGTCGTCGGGCTCGCCATTACCATTCTCGTCCTGCATAACCCACACCACACCAGGCTCCGACGAGCCGCTGAACGAGTTACCCTTGACGCCAAGGTCGTAGTCCCCAGAGTTGTCGACGCTGTGGTCGAAGCCTACGACGATGTAGCCACCGAAGCCACCGAGCGATACCCAAATAGGGTTAGGGTTACCATTCGAGTCGGTCTCCTTCATACGCGCCTCGGCATAGGCGATAGCCGCCTCGGCAGTGGTCTGTGTGCCGTCGAAGCCTCCCGTCTTGGTCTCGTTGATAAACTGACCAGGCGCTGGGGTGTACTCATATACTCGGTCAAAGTCGGCCTTCGACGCGCCGCTCTTAGCACGATAGAAGGCGTCCTCCTCGTAGACTGTAACTCTAAACTCACGAGTATAGGAAATCTGCTCGCCACCCTTATTCGCTGTTGCTGTGGCGATTATGGTGTAGTCGCCCGCACTATCGGCTCTAAACTTTAGGTGCGACTCCTCGCCCAAGGTCTCGCCCTCCATTTGCCAGAGGTATGCAATATCCTGCTCGTCGCTCACCTCCGTAGGTGCGATAAGGAGCTTGCGACCTACCACAGTGTGATATGCCGTACGGCCAAACTCCCATCTAAATGGCATATCCTCGGCATTGAGTACCTCGACCTCTACCGTATCGCTGTGCGTGCCGTCCTCGTTCGTCGCCGTAACGCTAATGGTGTAGTGGCCCACGGCATCGGCATCAAAGGTATATGTTGTACCCTCTCCCACGATGTCTTCGTTGAGGCTCCACTGGAGCGTCGTCGTGAGCGATGTCTCGCGCACCGAAGCCTGATAATTGATTGTAGTGCCCACCGCAACACTCTGGCTGCGATAGCCCGCAATGGTGACCGTAGGCACCTCAAGGGCAAGGACATCGATGCGAATCTCCTCGGATGCACTGCCGCCCTCGGTAGTGATGGTTATGGTGACGAAGTATTCACCTACGGTGTCGCTCTCGAAGCGCAGCGAGGGCGATGTGCTAAGCACCTCAGCACCCATAGTCCACTGGTAGGTAGCGCCCGCAGCCGAGTCGTACGATGGTGCGATGACAATCTCCCTGCCCTGCTTAACGCTGTAAACGCCCGTCTGGCTGTCGAGGATAATCTTAGGAGATAAAACAGTAGTGATTACATCGTCTATATTGCAAGACGATGTAACCACTACAAACACACTTAAAAATAAAAAATCTAAAACTTTTCTCATATCTTAATCTTCAAAACGCACTGCTATGTCGTCGTAGGCGAAGTAGCCAGGGATGGTAAATCCGTAGCGGCCGCCCATCTGGTCCGAGTAGAGGAAGTTGAACTGTACCTTTGCCACAGCACCAAGCTCCGAGAGGTCCCACTTCTGCCACTCCTCGACCACCTCGTAGCCCTTAACGAGGTAGAACTCCGCCTCCGAGCAAGGCTCGTCATCGTCGATAGAGGCATAGCCATAGGCCGCAATCTTGAGCCAGGCATCCTCGGTCAGGCCGTTCCAATTACCACCAAAGCTGTTACCCTCCTCGCTCTTAACGCCGTTGTAGAGCTGGTTGAGCGTATAGATGGTGTTGGTGACATACATATGGTCAATCACGCGAGGCTCGCCATCCATAAACGAGAGTTCTGGTATGTTCTCGATGTACGAGTAGTCGTCCTTGTAGCCGTAGTGCACGCAGAAGTTATCTCCCGAATGTGCCGCTACGGGTGTCATAAGCTGCAACAAGAACCAACCGAGCGCAGCATCAGCGCCAGGCTTGCCAGCCCACTGGTTGACATAGTCCTGACCATAGTACTTGGCGATGTGGTTGTTTCTATCCTCGTCGGTATAACCCGCACCCCAGTAGTTCGAGACAGCGTGACCGCCACCCCAGTAGCAGTAGGCGTAGTTGTTGGGGAACATATGGTAGAGTTCGGTATTGCCCTCGTCGTACCAATAGTACATCGCATCCATCTGGTCGTTGCCATACATCAGCGGACCATTATACTGCGAGTCGTCGATAAGGTCGCTCCAAGTAGCGATCTCCTTACCGCTCCAGCCGTAGGCATACTCCAAGTAGTATGGCTGGAATAGCGCATCTTCATCCTCGAAAGTGAGTACCTTGAGCGTATAGCCGAGTGGCTCCTCAGGCTCTTCGGGTGTCACAGGCTCCTCAGGCTCCTCCGTAACCTCGATAGCGTACACCTTGAGCTTGACGATAGCGCTCTTGCCCTCAGGTGATACCACAGTGATTGCCACGACGCCCTCAACATCATAGTGACAAAGATCCTTCGCTGGAGCTGTTACTACGATAATATTCTCGTCATACTTTGCCTTCCAGCCCTCTGGCTTGTTTATGGTGTAGTCCTCGATATTGTAGCACTCAACCACAAACTCAACGCTCTTGCCATACTCAACCTCTGCCACGGCAGGAGCATCTACGATAATAAAGCGAGGGCAGCTGTCGTCGTAGCGTGCGAGCTTAAGCTCTGTGTCATCGGCAAGCGTGATGATTACATAGTCGCTATTTGTGCTATCTACCGACTTGAACAACGACTCGCTCTCGTTGGTGTAGATGTTCTGGCCATCCTTACCCTCGGCAACAACGCCCGTAGATACCCAGGTGTTGCCTCCGTCGGTCGATATCTCCCACTCCTTAGTCTGGTCGTTGATTCTCACCTGTGGGGCGATAGCATCCTTGCCATCAATGCCATCCGTGCCGTCGATACCGTCATTACCATCCGTACCGTCGTCGCCATTAGCGCGAACAGGCTGGCCATCAACGAGTAGCCACTCGCCATTAATGGTCCAATAGAAGTTGCCATCCTCGCCCTGCTTAACCGAAATTACAGGCGTAGCACCATCTTTGCCATCCTTGCCGTTGCTGCCATCCTTACCATTTGTAATTGTGGCAGTTGTGCCGTTTGAGAAGACGAGGGTATAGCCCTCCGGTGTCTGGTTCACATCCGTAACATAGACATTGTCCTGCATTGCATCGAGAATCGTCTGCAATGTTGCAATCTCGTTGTTAATCTTCTGCACGCTCTTCTCCAACTCCTCGACGCGATCCGTTACATTGTTCACCGCGTTCCATATCGACGAGTCGTCGTACGAACAGCTGTTCATCACCAATAGCGTAGCTACTACGCTCAAGGCCGATAATAAAAATTTTCTCATAATGTTGTTGTTAAAAGGTCATTCTCCGTAAACTTTTACACAATGAGAAATCGACTATCGGACGCTATGGGTACGACAACGGTAGATACCACCACGACAAAGGTCTATGCACGAGCCTACAACGAGGGCTACGATGCCACCTAATATCACAATTTGAAAACTACAAGTCGCAGACCAGCCCATTCTCCGCAGGCAAAATCTCGTTATAAACGCTTGGCAGGTCTTCTGACTTGTCTCCATTCCGCGATGCCTTCCCAGAGATACTCCTCCAGTGGCCATTGATGTCGCAGAGCCTAATGAGACTCACAGCAGCGGGAACTGTCCGGGATTTCCACCCGATTCCCTTTTAATCTCGGCTAACGGCGTAGCCTGAGAACCAATGCTGTGGCAAAGGTAAGAAAAAAAATGATATAGTGAGTGCTAATAAGCAAAAAAAAAATTATATAGAAGCTGTATCGTAAGGCTGCTTTGGTGTCAAGATCGCTCTCAATATGCTCATCTACGCCTTAGTAAACTGCGCTATTTCGAGCTTCGCGTCTCTAAAATCAGCTCTTCTTATGCAGCTTCTTGGGAAAACAGTTGGGGCTGCTCGCAACATACGAACAGCCCCACTATATATATAAGGTATAACCTTACTCCTTGATGTTAGGAAGCTCAAGGCCGTAACCCTTCTTGCTATCCTCACGCTTAAGCATAAAGCCGAAGAAGAGGGCAAATACGCCAAACGATGAGAAGATAACCATAGGCAAGGTGTAGCCACCTGTTACATCGAGAACCTTACCGATAACCACAGGTACGAGGAGCAAACCCCAGTTCTGAATCCAGAAGATTACGCAGTAAGCCGAGCCAAGGATGCGCTCGTCGATAATCTTTGGTACTGATGGCCAGAGGGCTGCTGGTACGAGTGAGAACGATACGCCGAGGATGGCGATGATAGCCACAGCCAATACCTTCGATGGGAACATTGGGAGGATGAACGCGAAGCTGAGGTGGCACGCAATCATAATGATTGAGCCAATCATAAGCATCGATGCAGCCTTACCCTTGCGGTCGATGAAGCCACCGAGGAATGGGGTGAGAACCATAGCGAGGATAGGGAAGCAGCTAAAGAGCTTCGCACCGTCGGTGATGCCGAGGGTCTTATCCAAGAAGTCAGGAGCGTAACGCTGGAATGGGAAGATAGCCGAATAGTACAATACGCAGAGGAGTGCTACGAGCCAGAACATCTTGCTGCCGAAGATCTTGCCGAGGTCGCTGAGCTTGAACTCCTCGCCACTCTCCTCCTTAACGAGCTCGCCAGAAGCCTCGAGCTGAGCGTCGAGCTTGCGGTCCATAAGCACGAATACGAAGTAGAAGATAAGACCGATCATAAGGAGCACTGCGCCGAAGGCAACAGGAGCCGACACCGACTGGCCGAATGATGCTGCAACCATAGGTGAGAGCCACATAGCGGCAAATACACCAAGACGAGCGATAGACATCTCGAGACCCATAGCCATAGCCATCTCCTTGCCCTTAAACCACTTAGCGATAGACTTAGAAACGGTAGTACCTGCCATCTCGCAGCCGCAACCAAAGATCATAAAGCCGAAGCAAGAGAGCTTAGCCGATGCAGGCATTGCTGTCCACCACGATGCGAGCCAAGCCTCGAGGCCTGTGCCTACGAAGAGGTCGCTCATAGCGTAGAACTTGATGCACGCACCGATAACCATCAGCGATGCTGATAGAAGACCCGTAAAACGGATGCCCATCTTATCGAGGATGATACCTGCGAAGATGAGGAAGAAGCAGAACACATTGAGGAAGTACTCAGATGCGGCATAGGTACCGAATGTGGTGCTATCCCAGCCGAGGTTAGTGTCGAGCATCTCCTTGAGTGGTGAGAGCATATCGACGAACATATAGGCGAAGAACATCATCAGCGAGATGAGGATCAGCGCAGTCCATCGTGCAAACACCGAGTCGTTGAGTTTTCGTGTGATTGTGTTTGTCATAATAGTTTGATTTTAAGTTTATAAATTAAGTTTGTTGGTTATTTCGTAGCTTTTCTTTTGCGGCCTTAGTGGCGTATCTGCTGTACATCGTCGTCTTAGTGGCGTATTTGCTGTACATTGCCCAGTAGGTCGTAGGCGCCTTCAATGCCCAGCTCGCCAGCCTTTGAGAGGTCGAGGCAGCCCTTGCGCGTATCCTTGAGGAAGATCTGCACCAGCGCACGGTTGTAGTAGGCCTCACCCATACTTGGCTCGAGCTCTATGGCACGCGTATAGTCGTCGTAGGCCTCGGGTAGCTTGCCCGATATGGCCATCAGGTTGGCGCGATTGTAGTACGCCTCCGCCAGGTCGGGGTAGAGCTTTATCGCCTTGTTGATATCCTCAATCGCCTCGTCGTAGTCGTAGCTGCGCGTAGAGGTGTTGTTGAGCCTCTTGGCAGGGTCGGAGTCGAGCGTGATAGATTGGTAGGAGTTGTCGATCGACGATATAAAGTCTATCATCTCAGCGCGTGTCGTTGCGCGGTTGATGTATAGGAATGGGTTTGTGGGGTTGAGGTGTATGGCCTCCGTTAGCGATGCCACGGCACTTGTGTACTGCTTGATTAGTGCCTGCGATATAGCGCGCTCGAAGTAGAGATGCCAATCCCTCTCTGTGCCCTGCATACGCTCTGCGGTACGCCTATCTATGGCTACAAGCGAGTCGGGTAGTAGGTTGCTACTGCGGCAGTCAAGGGTGAGCATATCGTTGTCGAAGCTCTCGACAAAGCTCTTCACGCGCTCCGTTGCGTAGCGTGTTGCGCGTTTGTCGAGCTCTACGCTGTCGGCCTGGAGGAGTGTGAAGCGGAACATAGGTATGAGTCTGAGGCTGCCGCCATCGCTATGTGTCGCTGCTGAGGCTATGCGCTCGAAGTTACGCTCCAGGAGGCGACTCTCGAAGCTGAGCAGGCGGTTGAGCCTCTGGGTGGTGTCGCTGTAAATCGAATAGTTGGGGTCCTTGAGGCGCGTGCTATGCTCTGCAATCTTACGATGTGCGGTGCGCTCATCACTTTCGGCACCCTTAACATCGCGCTGCATACGCCTCAGGTAGCCTCGCTGCAAGTAGGCATTAGCGAAGTCGGGGTATAACTCAATGGCCTTGGTGTAGTCGCCAATGGCCGCATCAATATCGCCAAGGCGGGCGTGGAGCATCGCACGGTTGTAGTAGACCAGCACATTGTCTGGCGCAAGGGTCGAAACGGCATTGAAATCCTCGAGGGCACGGTTGTAGTCACCAATCTCGGTGCGCACGATGGCACGATTGAAGTAGCCCAGCGACGAGGTGGAGTCGAGCGTGATAACCTTATCCAAGTCCTCTATCGAGAGCATCGGGCGGTGCATATAGCTACGCACCAACGCACGGTTGAAGTAGCCAGCAACATAGTCGCTATCCGAGGCAATCGCCATATCGAAGTCGGCGCACGCCTCCTCGTACCTCTGCTGCTCCATAAAGAGTACACCACGACGATTGTAGGCATCGGGCGCTTCACGGTTGGTGCGTACGGCCTGATTGTAGTCCTCGAGGGCACGAAGTGTGTCCTTGAGGTAGAGGTAGCTCGTGCCACGATTGAGGTATGCCGCAACATTGCGCTTCTCGAAGCGTATATACTTGTCAAAGTCGGCAATGGCCTCGCTAAACTGCTGATTCAGAAGGCGTGTAACGCCACGACTATAATACGGGTCGGGAAGGTCGGGGCGTAGCTCTATGGCCTGACGGAAGTCTGACAGAGCGTCGTCGTAGTTGCCAAGGCGTGAGCGTGTGATGGCGCGATAGTAGAACGCCCCCGTAAATACAGGGTTGAGCTCTACGGCACGCGTAAAGTCGGCATCGGCACCCACAAGGTCATCCATATTGTACTTGGCGATGCCACGCAGGAAGTGAGCGTCGAAGTCGCTGTCGTCGTGACGCAGAAGCACATTGAGCACATCAATAGCCTCACGATAGTTGTTGTCGACCATACACTGCTGTCCAACCCAATAGATATAGTTGCGGTTGTACTGCGCCGTCACCCTTGTGCTAAGGGTGAGGCACGCAATGAGTAGCAGTATGGTGACAATATATCGTTTCATAGTCATTAGAACGAGGCAGCGAGCTCTTTTATTACTCTAACTCGTAGCCAAAGCGGCGGAGCTGGCCCTCGGAGTTACGCCACTCCTCCTGCACCTTAACATAGAGCTCGAGAAATACCTTCTTGCCGAGGAACTCCTCAAGGTCGTGGCGCGCCGCCTGACCCACCTTCTTGAGCTTCTCGCCCTTGTGGCCGATGACGATGCCCTTTTGCGAGTTGCGCGCAACATAGATTGTGGCCGATATGCGGTCGATGTTGGCCTCCTCCTTATAGCTTTCGATGGCTATCTCGCACGAGTATGGAATCTCCTTGTCGTAGTTGAGCAGAATCTTCTCGCGGATAATCTCCGAGGCGAAGAAGCGGAGGGTCTTGTCCGTAAGCGTATCCTTTGGATAGAAGGCCTCGCCCTCAGGCAGGTGCTCGAGGATGAGGTTAAAGATGCCCTCGATGTTGAAGCGCTCCTTAGCCGAGCAGGGGGCGATGATGGCATCGGGTAGGAGTGCCTGCCACTTCTCGACCAGAGCGGTGAGCTTGTCGGGGGTGGTGAGGTCTACCTTGTTGATTACCACGATGGTTGGAATGCCAGCAAGGCGTACCTTCTCGATGATATCCTCCGAGCGGTTGCTGTCCTCGACCGTGTCGGTGACATAGAGTAGCACATCGGCGTCGGTGATGGCGCCACGCACGAACTTCATCATCTTCTCCTGCAACTTGTAGCTTGGCTTAAGGATGCCAGGGGTGTCGGAGTAGACAATCTGGAAGTCGTCGCCGTTGACGATACCCATAATACGGTGGCGTGTGGTCTGCGCCTTGGATGTGATGATTGAGAGTCTCTCGCCTACGAGCTGATTCATAAGCGTCGACTTGCCGACATTGGGGTTGCCGATGATATTTACAAAACCACTTCGATGTGTCATAGTTTATATATTTATATATAATAATTGGGCAAAGGTAGATATTTTTTGCTATAATACCAAATCGAGTCCCCATAAACGCACCACAATGTCGCCCCGCCTCGTGGTGTGCCAACGCTGGTAAGAGGCTCTATGCCTATGGTCGCTGTACGAAAATATGGTGCGGCCGAAAAAACAAGAGGCCGCACGACGCATAGTCGGGCAGCCCCTTTGGTGGGATGTTATTAATTCTGCAATCTCTCCAATCTGTATTGTAGATAAAGCCTCTCACATCCCGCAAGTAGGGTAAAGACTGCAAGGGTACAAATGGCAAATAATCGCTTCATAATCGTTATGTTGAAATTACCCTTTTCCAAGATAATACTAAAATTTTAGACCACAAAACTTTTTTTTAGAAAGATGGCCTTCGAGGTGTAAAAATGTCGATTGTGCAATAAATTTTAAGCCGTGTGAAACATTTTCGGTAACGCCTGCGTATATAGGGGCAAAGAAATGAGGAATAACAGTTGTAAGAAGAGAAAGATTTATGCGTCAATTAAAGATTACCAAGTCGATTACTAACCGTGAGAGTGCTTCGCTCGATAAGTATTTGCAGGAGATTGGCAAGGAGGAGCTTATCTCTGTTGAGGAGGAGGTTGAACTCGCGCAACGAATAAGAAAGGGCGATCAGGAGGCTCTTGAGAAACTTACTAAGGCGAACCTTCGCTTCGTGGTGTCTGTAGCTAAGCAGTACCAGAATCAGGGTCTTAGCCTGCCAGACCTTATCAACGAGGGTAACCTCGGTCTTATCAAGGCGGCGGAGAAGTTCGACGAGACTCGTGGTTTTAAGTTCATCTCGTACGCCGTATGGTGGATTCGTCAGTCTATCCTTCAGGCACTTGCCGAGCAGTCGCGTATCGTGCGTCTGCCACTCAACCAGGTAGGCTCACTCAATAAGATTAACAAGGCCTTTGCGCGCTTCGAGCAGGAGCACGAGCGTACCCCATCGGCTGAGGAGCTCGCCAACGAGCTTGAGTTGCCAAAGGAGAAGGTGACCGACACACTTCGTGTTGCGGGCCGTCATATCTCTGTGGATGCTCCATTTGCTGATGGTGAGGATAACTCGTTGCTCGATGTGTTGGTAAATGCTGACTCACCTAACGCCGACCGTGGCCTGATTAATGAGTCACTCGCTAAGGAGGTGGAGCGTGCCCTCGAGATTCTTACAGAGCGTGAGAGCGACATCATCCGCTACTTCTTCGGTATCGGCTGCTCAGAGATGACCCTTGAGGAGATCGGCGAGAAGTTTGACCTCACTCGTGAGCGTGTGCGTCAGATTAAGGAGAAGGCTATACGGAAGCTTAGACAGTCGTCGCGTAGCGCGCTTCTTAAGTCTTATTTGGGATAGGAAGAAGTCGTCTAATAAGGTGATATGTAAGTAAGGGGCTTGGTGGAAACCGAGCCCCTTTTCTGTTTTTCGCCACCAAATCTCCCTTTTCAAAGGGCAATTTAGGGGGGTAAATATTTAATCCTCACACGAGTTGTGGGTTAGGATTCGGTTTACCTTCTAAGTTCTATATACTCACTATATACGATTTTCGTGTGGGGATTTGAGGAGACAATCTCCTGACGAATAGCCTTGGTGCCGAAGCGTAAAAATAGGAATTTGCGTGGCACGCGATGCACAATCTGGTGGAGCGTGTCAATCGAGTGGTAGTCGAGTAGTAGGGTGTCACGCCGCACCTCGCCCTCAATGTGTACCCACGGAGTGTGGTGACTAAAGTGGTGGATTTTCTCCACTGCCTCGCAAATGTCGTGGCTTATGGCGGTGCTATCTGTGCCGATTTCCGCACGAATATCGTGATTGTGAACAAGACTATCCGCTTCAATTCCTCCGCCAAAGTGGTGGATATTAGCAATACTGTCTGCCCTAACCTGCTCGCTATTATCGGCGTACGCGATGGTGTTCGTAAGTGGTAGAGCGAGTGATAGTTGAGTTGTTGTAGCGGCGAGGGATAGGCTCTCAACGCGACGGAGGCGGATGCCAAGCGAGCGGATGCGCTCCACATCGCGTCTATGCTCCTCGCGTAGTTCTGCGAGGGTGAGGGTGAGGCGCTGCACGGAGGCGGCAGACTCGTTCCACCGCGTGCGATAGAGTGTTACACCATCTTGCAGTGAGGCGATATTTGCACGCAGTTCTCGGTTGCGTTCGCTAAGGCGTGCCGCCACTGCGCCCATTGTAACGAGCGCTGCGGCGAGAATTAGGGTAGTGATAAATTGTCGCATAGGTTAGTTAATTTAATCGTAAAATCTAATAATTGTATCTATATAGCTATTGTGTTGTACTTTTACGGTACAAATATATAATATATGGGGCACTATGTCAAGATTTTTGACCGATTATTTTAACCCGAAAGTTCAATTTGTTAATTTTATGCAGCACAAAGTTCAGTGTGTCGTGCGCAAAAGTGTCATCCAAAGCCCTGCATTTTGGCTTTGCGATGCCGCTCGAAAAGTGAAAATTGCGAAGAGAGTGGCCTTGGCTCAAAAATAGCCGTAAAAAACTCGCTTCTTCTCTTGCTGTTATCACTTTTTTTTACTACTTTTGTGCGCAACATATTAACCTTACAGCTCTGCACGCGATGGTAGCATTGCGGCTGAGCCTATTAAACATAAGTGTAGCTATGTCTTTTATCGACGAAAGGGTACTGCCAACAGGATTGACATTCGATGATGTGTTGCTCGTACCAGCATATTCAGAGGTTCTACCTCGTGAGGTCTCGACTTGCGGTCGTTTCTCTCGCAATATCACTCTTAACATACCTATCGTTTCGGCGGCTATGGATACCGTCACCGAAGCTCCTCTCGCAATAGCCCTGGCTCGAGAAGGTGGTATCGGTGTAATCCATAAGAATATGTCGATTGCAGCTCAGGCGGCCCATGTGCGCCGTGTGAAGCGTGCCGAAAGCGGTATGATTTACGACCCAGTGACAATCCTCCGCACCAACACCGTGGGCGATGCGCTCCAGCTTATGCAGGAGAACAAGATTGGTGGCATCCCCGTAGTGGACGACGAGGGCAAGCTCATCGGTATCGTAACAAATCGTGACCTCCGATTCCAGAGCGATATGTCGCGCCTCATCGACGAGGTGATGACTAAGGATAACATCGTCACTACACACGACACCGACCTCAAGCGTGCTGCTGAGGTGCTCCTCGAGAATAAGATTGAGAAGCTCCCTGTTGTGGATAATAATGGCAAACTCGTGGGTCTTATCACCTATCGCGATATCACTAAGCTTAAGGATAATCCAAGTGCGTGCAAGGATGCTAAGGGTCGCCTTCGTGTGGCTGCCGGCATCGGTATCACACCAGATGCTATGGACCGCGTAGCGGCTCTCGTGGCTGAGGAGGTGGATGCTGTTGTTCTTGACTCGGCTCACGGTCATACTAAGGGCGTGGTTACACTCCTTAAGCAGATTAAGGCTACATATCCTAACCTCGATGTTGTGGTGGGTAACATCGCAACTGCCGAGGCTGCTAAGTACCTCATCGAGAATGGTGCTGACGGCATCAAGGTGGGTATCGGCCCAGGCTCTATCTGTACTACTCGTATCATCGCAGGCGTTGGCGTGCCTCAGCTTTCGGCTATCTATGCCGCTTCTACTGAGGCTAAGAAGGCTGGCGTGCCTATCATCGCTGATGGCGGTCTCCGCTATTCGGGCGATATCGTTAAGGCGCTTGCTGCAGGTGGTAACTGTGTTATGGTCGGCTCGATGTTCGCAGGTACTGAGGAGTCGCCAGGCGAGACCATCATCTACAACGGCCGTAAGTTCAAGGCGTACCGTGGTATGGGTTCTATCGACGCTATGAAGGCAGGTTCTGCGGACCGCTACTTCCAGAAGGGTAACGAGGGTAACATTATGAAGCTCGTGCCAGAGGGTATCGTTGGTCGCGTGCCATTCAAGGGTAAGCTCTCAGAGACTGTCTTCCAGCTTGTTGGCGGTATCCGTGCAGGTATGGGCTACTGCGGTGCTAAGGATATTGACACACTCCAGCAGGCACGCTTCATCCGCATCACCTCAAGCGGTGTTACGGAGAACCACCCACACGACATTACCATCACCAGCGAGACTCCTAACTACTCGCGTGGTGAGTAAGATAAGCAAACAAGTCATAAATAATAACCGATGACAGAGAAGATATTAATAATCGACTTTGGGTCGCAGTACACCCAGCTCATCGCACGCCGTGTGCGCGAGATGCAGGTATATTGCGAGATACACCCATTCAACAATGTGCCGAAGCTCGATGACTCTGTGCGAGGTGTAATCCTCTCAGGCTCACCACGCTCGGTGCGCGATGTGGATGCTCCACGCATCGACCTCGATGCCATCAAGGGCAAGATGCCGCTGCTCGGCGTATGCTACGGTGCTCAGTACCTTGCACACTTCTACGGCGGTAAGGTTGAGGCGTCACCATCGCGCGAGTACGGTCGTGCTCGTATGCGCGTAGTAGATGCTCAGGATGCACTTATGCAGGGTCTCTCGGCAGAGTCACAGGTGTGGATGTCGCACGGCGATACCATCACCACAATCCCAGAGGGTTACAACATCATCGCCTCTACTGAGGATGTTGCTGTTGCTGCCTACCGCATTGCGGGCGAGCAGACCTGGGCTATCCAGTTCCACCCTGAGGTTTACCACTCAGAGGAGGGCTTTGCTATGCTCTCTAACTTCGTTAAGGGCATCTGCGGTTGCTCTGGTGATTGGACTCCAGAGAGCTTTGTGGAGACTACCGTTAAGGAGCTTCGCGAGAAGATTGGCGACGATAAGGTTGTGCTTGGCCTTTCGGGTGGCGTTGACTCATCCGTTGCAGCTATGCTCCTCCATAAGGCTATCGGCGAGAACCTCTACTGCATCTTCGTGGACTCTGGTCTCTTGCGTAAGAACGAGTACGAAGATGTTATCGACTCATACCGTGGTCTTGGCCTCAATGTCAAGGGCGTAGATGCGTCGGATAAGTTCTTCGGCGACCTTGCAGGCGTTACCGACCCAGAGACTAAGCGTAAGATTATCGGCAGGGACTTTGTCGAGGTCTTCGAGGCTGAGGCTAAGAAGCTTGTAGGCGTTAAGTACCTCGGTCAGGGTACTATCTATCCTGATGTTGTTGAATCGGCACAGGTGAACGGTACCGCCGTAGTCATCAAGTCGCACCACAATGTGGGTGGTCTTCCAGAGAAGATGGGCCTCAAGGTAGTAGAGCCATTGCGCCTCTTGTTCAAGGACG
Organism: Alistipes sp.; assembly: GCA_017631255.1. Classification (GTDB taxonomy): domain Bacteria; phylum Bacteroidota; class Bacteroidia; order Bacteroidales; family Rikenellaceae; genus Alistipes. The sequence continues at coordinate 121 of JAGBTP010000047.1, read as the reverse complement.
AGGTTCGTCGCGTGGGTCGCTCTATGGGTATGAGCGATAGACTCATCAACCGCCATCCTTTCCCAGGTCCAGGCCTCGCTAACCGTATCCTCGGTGAGATTACTCGCGAGAAGGTTGAGAT
>JAGBTP010000046.1 GCA_017631255.1 Alistipes sp. | reverse complement strand
GAGGCGATGGCGTGCTTGTCGGCCATAATCCATAGGCGCTCCTCATCCTCTGCTGTCGCCACTTCGAGCATAGGCTTTGCGAGGTAACCATTTAGTGTTGAGGCGATAAGATAGTTGTGCTCGGTAGGGAGATAGTTGAGCAAGAAGTCGAGCCACGCGCGTGCATCGATAATATCCCACTCGTAGCACTCGTTGAGCATCATCACCAGCGCCTGACGCGTCACATCCTCCTCGATGGTGGCCATATTGGCCATAACCCACTCCATACTCGCGCCATCGGGCACGAAGAGACCATAGCCCCTGCCGTCGCTATTTGGCAGGAGGGCGATGGTGTTTGTCGGGATGTCGTATTGCTGCACCGCGTTGGCCGTTGTTACCTCGATATCGCGTGTTGTGCCATCGGCAAGCACCGCACGACAGCCAAAGCTCTGCCTCCAGCAGAGACCACGACAGAGAGGGTCGCTCTGCGCTACGGTGAGCACGCCATCACTAAAGTCGGTCTCTATCCTCGGCATACCCTTGCTATGTACCCACACATCGCTGAATGTGGCAAGGTCGGTATCGGTATATTTGTCGAGTATGGCGATAAGTTCGGGCCAAGTGGCATTGCCATAGGCGTAGGTGTTGAGGTACTCACGAATGCCGAGTTTGAAGGCTTCGTCGCCAAGAATCTCAACCAACTTATCCATCACGATAGGGGCCTTGTTGTATATTGTCTGGCCATATATGAGACCTGCATTTTGCAGATTATCAAGCTCCTGGCGGATAGATGTGGCACCTGCGGTGCGGTCCTCGTTGAGTGCCGCTGTGGTGTAGCTCTTGAGGCGGCTCAGGCGGTGGTCGATGGTGGGGTATAGTGGCTCTGCCATACGCGCTGCGAAGTAGTTGGCAAAGACCTCCTTGGTCCACACATCGTCGAACCAGCGCATCGTAACATAGTCGCCAAACCACATATGTGCCGTCTCGTGTGCAATGAGCTGTGTGCGGCGTAGCTCCTCGTCGAGGGTTGGGTTTTCGCCAAGGAACATCTGCCTATCGTTGTAGAGCGTAGCTCCCGTATGCTCCATACCACCATATTGGAAACCAGGCAGCATCACGAAGTCGTACTTGGCAAAGGGGTAGGGCACTGCGGTGTACTCCTCGAGCCATACGAGAGATGCCTTGACCTGAGCGAATATCTCGTCGAGTTGCTCAAGGCGCTTGGGTTCTGTCTCACGATAGTATGCCGTAAAGCGGTGAGTGCCATCGTCATAGGTGCGGCTCTGGAACTTGCCCGCCACGAACGAGAAGAGGTAGGTGCTCAGTGGCTCTGTGGGCTGGAAGCTAACTACTTTCTTGCCCTCGGGTAGCACCTCATCGGTATAGTATTCATATGTCTCCGCTGCCCAGCTATCCACCGTCGTTGGGGTGTTGGATATGGCCACCCAACTATCTGGTACGATGAGATTAAGCTCGTACCACGCCTTGATGTCGGGCTGGTCGAATACGGGGAAGAGCGTGCGCGCACGGTCGGGGACAAGGAGCGTGTATAGGAACTCAGGACTACGGTTAAGCGACTGATTGTCAAGGTTAAATAGGATACATACACTCTGCTTTCCTACTCTTGTCTCAGAGGCTGGCACTATGATATGCTCGTTGCGAAGCTCGCAAAGGTGAGTTATGCACTCGTTGCTATCTCCGAGGCATATCTCCCTTATGAGGTCGGTGTTGCGCAGGTCGATAACCACATCCTGCCTCTCCTCGAGGCTAAACCGAATAGACACCCAGCCCCAATTATCCACAAGGTCAAAGAGAAGGTGGTAGCTCACATCCTTAATCGTCGCCTCGCGCCACTGGGCAAGCTCCTTGCTTACACCGGCGTCGTAGCGGTGGTCTGTTTGAGGTGTGTCGGTGCACGAAGTGAGTAGTGCCGCAAGGGCGAGGGCTATGGATAGAAGTCGTTTCATAGTGGCGTGTACTATAATTTATTAGGCAAAGATAAGAATTATCGCGTAAATTTCCCTATATTTGCTAAAACAAGATTTCGCTATGAGACGCATTATCGTTGCATTCGACTCGTTCAAGGGCTCGCTCACCTCCCTCGAGGCGGGTGAGGCATTCGCCTTGGGCATTAACGACATACTCCCCGACGCTGAGACCATTGTGCTACCTATCGCCGACGGTGGCGAGGGCATTGCTGAGGCTATCGTCGCAGCGCGTAGTGGTACCTTTGTCGACACCATCGCCTCCGACCCATTGGGACGATGTATCGCAGCGCGCTACGGCATTGTGGATGGCGGCACGACGGCGGTGATACCCCTCTCCGCAGCTTCGGGCATCACGCTGCTCACGACTGAGGAGCGCAACCCGCTGCTCGCAACGACCTACGGTACGGGTGAACTGATAATTGATGCCCTGTCGCGTGGCTGCAAGCGCATCATCGTGGGCCTTGGCGGTAGTGCTACTTGCGATGGCGGTGTCGGTATGCTTCGTGCGCTGGGGTATAAGTTCTTGGATACCAATGGTGTGGAACTTTCAGGGGCTGCGATAAATATCCTTGAGCGCGTCGCTACCATTTCCGATGCGGCAGTGGATAGTAGACTCAAGGGTGTGGAGCTATGTGTCGCTGTGGATGTCGATAATCCGCTCTGTGGCGAGCGTGGCGCTACCCATATCTTCGCACCGCAGAAGGGGGCCTCCTTAGATGAGGTGCTGCGCCTCGATAGCGCATTGTCGCACTATGCCGATGTTGTTGCCGAGTGCTTCGGTCGTGATGGGCGCGCTGTCGCTGGCGCTGGTGCTGCTGGTGGCGTGGGCTACGCCTTCGTTGCGGTTATGGGGTGCGCACTGCGTGCGGGTATTGAGTTGATACTCGACACGCTCAACTTTGATATGCTCCTCGCCTCTGCCGACCTCGTTGTTACGGGTGAGGGCTGCCTCGATGCCCAGACCGTAATGGGCAAGGCTCCATCGGGAGTGCTACGCCGTGCCAAGCAGCAGGGCGTAAGGTGTATCGCCGTGGGTGGCAGCGTGTCGATGTGCGAGAGCCTCGAATGTAGCGCCTTTGCGGCAATATATCGTTCCACGCCTGAGGGTATGCCCCTCGCCGAGGCGATGTCACCTGCGGTCGCCAAGTCCAACCTCCGCAACCTCGCCCGCACTATCGCTACCGAATTTGCCGATTAACAATTATATAATATAATAATGAATCATCAGTGCCACCCTCGAGGTGGCACTGATGTTATGTTGTGTAGTGGTCTATGTATTTGATAAGGGTTATCCGCCAACCCTGCCTAAAACAAAAATAGGAAGCCTTTCGACTTCCTATTTTGAGCTGTTGATCAGGCTTGAACTGACGACCTCTTCCTTACCAAGGAAGTGCTCTACCACTGAGCTACAACAGCATTAATAAACCCTACTCCTATGAAAGAGTGCGCAAAAGTACACAATATTTTTGAATCTGCAAACTTT
>JAGBTP010000045.1 GCA_017631255.1 Alistipes sp. | reverse complement strand
GGTATAAAAACAAAAGGTATCGATTTCTCGATACCTTTTTGCTTCGTAGTCTTGCGGAGAGGGAGGGATTCGAACCCCCGGAGCCTCGCAGCTCAACGGTTTTCAAGACCGCCGCAATCGACCACTCTGCCACCTCTCCAAGCACAAAAGTAGTACATATTTTCTAATCCACCAAATATTTTTGCAACTTTTTTTTAATTATTTTTAGCACCTAAAATTATATCTCAGTATATCAGAGACTTACACACATAATTTTTTTAGCTATTTTCGGGCCTTTGTGGGGAAAATCGGGATTTTCTGGCATAACTCCAAAAATCCGCACCCTCGACTCGCATCGCAATTTGGTATTGTGCAAGGCAACAATTAAGCAAAATATTGGCATTTCACCCATAAAATCTGGACGACTCCAATCGAGTAGCTCTAAAACAAAATTGCGCCACACAGTTACGCCGAATAAACAAGAATTGCGCCACACAGTTACGCTGAATAAACACCGCACCGTCGCCACCTCTCACGCGACATAACAAACCACTGCCCCACTCGCCATCTCGCAACCATACGCGACTACACCTCGGCACCTCTCCTTGTCACCTCTCCTCGTCACATTTCCACACCAGCCCACACCTCTCCGCACCACCTATCCCACAAAAAAAGACTTGCACGAGGGTTACTCGTGCAAGCCTGTATAGTGGGGTTAACCCGCTAAGCGATCAAACCATTAGAGGTACTCGATCTCCTTAGACTCGCCAATGTGGCACAATGCAGTGTTAACTACATCCCAACGGTTGTTAGAATCCAAAGCAGATACGATCACAAGAACATCGAAGTTATCCTTAGCCCACTTAGTAGATACAACAGGAAGCTCGAATGCGCAGTCAACAACATCACCTGCCTCGAGTACGCCGATTGAGTTACCCTGAACATTTGTACGAGAGTACTCGTGTGACATATTACGGAGAGCGTAGTTGTAGAGCCTGTGAACATCCTTAGTAGCACCTGACTGGTTAGGGCTGTAGATGTTGCTCTCGAGCAACCAAGCAGTAGCCTTGTACTCCTGAGTCTTTGCAGACTTAATCTGAGCTGCGCAGTAAACAGTCGTATCGTCACCCTCAACTGCCAATGAGATACCTACTGCAGCACCCTCCTTAAGAACAATGTTTTCGATTGCCTGCTTGAGGTAAGGTACATTTTGTGCTGCACCGTAGTTACCAACGGTAGGACCGTAGAAGTTGAAAACGACATTTGGATAACCCTCGATAAGACTGGTCTGGAACTGGTTGAGGGCGTTAGCAGCAGCTGAGTTACCTGGGTCGCCACCAGCCATAGAACCTGCGTGGCAAGTAACCTCATTGTAGCTACCGTGGTAGTTTGTCTCTGCCAATGCGAGGAGCGCATCAGTCATCATAGGGCAGTAACCGCAGTTAACACCTGTGTGGTCGATGAGGAGCACGCGGTGGTTGAATGCGTAGCTATTTGGCTGTGGGTCAGCTGGAACCTCAGGAATCTCAGCCATAACGGTGATAATAACATACTTTGAGTTCAAAGAACCGAGAGTAGCGAAGTAAGAGTACTGACCTGACTCGTTGAAGGTAACGGTAGGAGCTATCTCGTTGAAGTCCTTGTCGTAGATGGTAGCCTGAGCTGTAACATCCTGCTGAGCATCGTCAATAACGGTGAAGGTTACGCTCTCACCCATCTTAACGGTAGTCTTGTCAGCAACGAGGGTGATACCACCTGTTGGCTCTACTGGATCTGGTGATGGTGATGGCTTGCCAGACTCAGTCTTGTTCTCGCAAGCAGCGAATGCAAGTGCACCAAGTACAAATGCGAAAATCTTTGTCAATTTCATAGTTTTAAGTGTTTTTTGATTGTTAAAGAATATACCTTATAATTATTTATAGTCGTAAGTAATGGTATCGTTCATAGGGCAGATAGCAACATTTGCCACATCGAACTTACCCTTGCTATTCTTAGCATTTACGAGTACCATAACCTTGAGGTTGTCGCGGTTCCACTTGTTGCCCACGAGGTGAAGTGTGAGGGCTACATCCTTAGTCTCGCCTGCAGCCATAGTACCCAAGTCGACGCCCGACAAGTCATCGCTATCGACGCGCTGGCGGATGGCGTTGTCGTGGATGTTCATCCACTCCTCGGTAGCATTTGTCTGCTTAGCCTCGATGCCGTCCTCCAACAACCACGCAGTAACGCGGTAGTCGTTAGCCACAGCAGCCTTAACCTCAACATTTACGATTACCGAGGTAGCAGCAAGGCTCGCAGCAGCTGCGATACCTGCATCGGCACCCTCAGCCTTCCACAAGGCGTCGATCTGACCCATAATGTGGGCAGCGTTACGGTCCGAAACAGTGCTATGGTAGAGGTTATAGGTGAGCGTAGGATAGTTATTCACGCCGAAGTGGTTAGATACGGCTGCTGCCGCTGCTGAGAAAGCAGGGTCGCCGGTGCTATATGTGTGAGCCATAGCCTCGTAGTACTTCGAGTGGTAGTCGCCGGTCTCAGCAACCTCCTTGAGCGCCAACATCATCTGTGGGCAGAAGCCGCAGGTATTACCTGTGTGGTCCACAAGCAAGATGCGGTGGTTGAACGAGGTGTTCTCTGGCTGTGCATCCGTTGGCAACTCAGGGATTGTAGGCACAACGCTAACCTTGATGGTATTAGTAAGGATGTTACCAACAACGGCATAGAACTCATAGTCGCCATCCATCTCAGGGATGAATGGGTTGGACACCTGAGCGTAGTCGGCGGTCTTGTTGAAGAACGAAGCCTGAGCCGTGAGGTCGGTACCATCGGTAGCGGTAACGGTGAACTCGATAGGGGTATTCACCTCTACTGAACTGTTGTTAGCCGTAAGCACTGCGTCGCCCGTAGGCTTTGAAGGGTTTTCACCCTTGTCGCCGCCACACGCAACGAGTGCGAGTGAGGCAAGAGCCAAGGCGAAGAATTTAGTAAGTTTCATATCTCTATATCAAATGTTTAGAATGACAATGTAAGTGCGAGGTTAGCACCTGTATATGCTGGCTGGAAGCGGCAAACACCACCCGAGCAAACATAACCTGCACGGTTACGGCCGTATGAGAGCTGCACGCGGAGGCTGTTGTGTGTGAAGCTTGCACCCACCTGGTAGTAGTGCAACTTGTAGTAGTCGCCCTCGAAGGTGTTGAGATCTACATAGTAGTTACCATAGGCACCATCCTGCATATTCTCGCAGTTCCACATATCGCTCACATAGAAGCTAAACTTAGGTGCGAAGTTGTACTCGATAGTAGCAGCTACCCAGTCACCCTCGTAGTCGTTCGATGCCAAGTACTGAGCCTCGAAACGCATAGAGTGCTTCTTGTTGAACTTATAGGTAACATCACCCACGAAGATGTGCGAACGGCAGTAGTGTGCCATAGGCGAGTCGTAGTGGTTGATCTCCTCATCCCAACGCTGGAATGAGTAGAAGAATGTAGTCTTGAGTTTCTTGCTCCACTGACGCTCAACATCGAAGTTAACATCGATCCACACATTGCGGCTATCCATCTGCTGCTTAGTCATCTGGTTGGTGTGGTTGAGGGTGTTGAACATCGAGAAGTTGAGGTGGAAGTTCCAATACTTACCACGCGCCTTAGGGTTACGGAGCGAGTAGTAGAGGTCCATCTGACCACCTATCTCACCACCTGTGTGAACGCTCGCACCACGGTATGGGTTGAGGTTAGCGAGCGAGTAGGTGTGCTGACGAGTGAGCAATGGAATGTAGTTCATTGCGTTACCGCCACCGATACCGATGTTGCGATACTCGATGAATGTGGTCATATTCTCCATACGACGGAACGATGCCGAAGCCGAGAAGCGCTGATAGTTATAACCGAGGTCTACGGTAACAACATTACCCTTAGCAGCAGGGTACATAGGGTTGTAGATATCCTCATTGAGCTTAGCAGCGTACTCACCACGGAGCGATACGCCAGCATACTCAAAGTTCAAACGACCAGAGACCATATTAAGGATATCGTTCTCTACGCCGTTGCGCTCCACAGGGAAGTTAACCGATGCATCCTTCTGATAGCGACCAACATAGCTACCCTCGATAGCAACAACGCCATCGTACCAGCCCGCCATATCCGAGATTGAGAGCGAGAGGTCACCACCCCAGATAGTGCTCTTTGAGCGCATATCATAGAGGCGTGGCAAACCTGCCAATGCCTTAACAGTCACCATATTGTTGAAGTTGTAGTGCACACGAGCACCTGCCAACGAGTTGTTGAACGCCAAGGCACGATCCTCGTAAGCACGGAAGATAAGGCCGTTGCCAAACTGGTCGTAAATATCACCAAGGCGAATACCCCAATTCTGATCCTCCCACTGGATGTACTTAGTGAGGAACATATTGAGTTTCGTATCACGCTGAGCGTAGTCGTAGAAGTCGTAACCGTAGAGAGCTGGGAGGTAGCCATCTACCTGAATGCCAGCCGAAAAACGACCAATGTTGTAGTCTACCTTGAGGTAGTCGTTCGAGCCGAAGTCGCCCTTCACGCGCTTATCAGGAACCACCAAGCCGATATCCTCGAGAGTCTTGTCAGGAGCGTAGTACGAGTTGTTGCTCTCCAACGCGATAGAAATCTGACCCTCGCCGACCTTAATCTGTGCCGAAGCCTCCTGGGCTGCAAACATTGTGGCTGCTGCCACGCAAAGTGTAAGTAAAAATCTCTTCATCCTCAAAAGTCCGTTTTAGGAACAAGGGGAGTCGCTTTGAGGCAACTCCCTGATTCACAAGTTATAGTCTTTTCAATTAAATTACTTCAACGCCTTAATCTTCTCGAACAACTCCTGCTCGCTACCTGGGGTGTAGCCTGAGTGAGAGTAGACGATCTTACCCTTGCCGTCAACGATGAAGGTATGAGGTGTGAGGCTTACATTCATAGCGCGCTTGAAGTCCTGGTTCTTGTCGTAAACGCATACATAGTCGTCCCAACCCTGACCCTTGGTCATTGCACGAGCACGGCTAACGGTACGAGCATCGTCAACAGATACTGCTACGACCTTCATATCTACCTCCTCGAGCCAATCCAAGAGGTTGTCGTTGATAGCGTTGAGCTCCATAATGCAAGGCTTGCAAGTTGTAGACCAGAATGAGATGATCATAGGAGTACCATCTACCAAGTCGAGTGTAGAGATAACCTTAGCCTCCTGTGACTCAACCTTTACATCTGGCAAATTCTGTGCTGAAGCACTCACGCCTACCATCAAGGCGAGCATCAAAAACATTAGCTTTTTCATAATCCTTTAAGAAGTTTTAAGTTAACAATTTTTCTCTTTCCATCTGTGTTCGAAAGCGCGTGACTCCCAAAACTATAACGCATCAATTAGTGGTTTGTTGTACCTTAACTAATTAACTTGTGCGCAAGATAGTGATTTTTCGGCAAAAAACCGCACTTTCGCGAGAAAAAAGTTGCGAAACGCCACAATTCGCAGGTGAACCGCCCCTCACGCCTACGCACAAAAAGGGCCGTCCATAGCCTATGGACAGCCCTTTCATTTTTTCGCAAGACCAACTTAAGATGCAATCGTCACCTCGTTAAGAGTAGACCATTACCTCTCTGGTTTAATATCCTTAACCCTCAACTGCTTGCTCACCGTACCACGATAGTGGTTCTCCACAATCTGGTAGCATACGGAGATGAGCTTGCCTGAGCGCACCCACTCGTAGTGTGTAGGCTGCTGGAAGGCGATAGCTGGAATCGTAGTATATGGCTTCTCGCGCTGAATCAAGTCCATACGCAAGTGGTCGCACTCGATACCCACCAACTTTGCATCTCCTCGGTTGCTCGCACCTCGAGTCATAAACACCGGCGCACTATTTCCTGGGCCAAAAGGCTGGAAGTTGTTGAGCTGGCGATGGAACTCATCAGTGATATCCGAGAATAGCAACTCGCTATCTATGTCCACCTGAGGCACAAGGATATTAGGGTCAATATTGCGCTCCACATAGTCGTTGAAACGCTTGGTGAAGGCCGCTACATTCTCCTCCTTCATCGTCAAACCTGCGGCGTACATATGTCCACCGAAGTTTTCCAAAAGGTCGGAGCACGACTCCACCGCCTGATAGAGGTCGAAACCAGCTACCGAGCGTGCTGAGCCCGTAACGAGGCCATTCGACTTAGTGAGCACCACCGTAGGACGGTAGTAGGTCTCAATAAGGCGTGACGCCACAATACCCACGATACCCTTCATCCACTTAGGGTTATAGATTACCGTGCTCTTAAGTGCCTTCAACTCAGGATGCGACTCGATGTAGTCGTGCGCCTCCTGCGTGACATTTCTGTCGATGCTCTTGCGGTCCTGATTGAACGAGTCGATAACCTCGCCAAACTTGGCCGCCTCCTGCTCGTTACCCTCGATGAGTAGGCTAACAGCAGCGTGACCACCCGAAGGTGCCGCATTCTCGTTATCCTCATCCATCCTCATACGACCCGCAGCGTTGATGCGTGGGCCAATCTTGAAGACGATGTCGTCGATGGTGATGTTGTGACCCTGAAGGCCGCAAATCTTGATTATCGACAACAAGCCCTTCGATGGCTGAGAGTTGAGCTTGCGTAATCCGTAGTATGCCAAAATGCGGTTTTCGTCCACAAGAGGCACAATGTCTGACGCGATGCTAACAACCAACAAATCAAGCAGATGCTCAATCTCCGAGAACGGAATATTGTTGCGTTTAGCATACGCCTCGACGAGCTTAAAACCAACGCCACAGCCTGACAACTCATCGAACGGATAGTTGCAGTCGTTGCGTTTGGGGTCCAATACAGCCACTGCTTCGGGGATCTCCTCAGCAGGTAAATGGTGGTCGCAGATGATGAAATCTACGCCCCTCTCTTTGGCATAGGCCACCTTTTCCACAGCTTTGATGCCGCAGTCCAAGGCGATGACCAGCTTAACACCCTTGCGAGCAGCGTGGTCGATGCTTCGGACAGATATGCCGTATCCATCGACATATCGGTCGGGAATGTAGAACAACAGATTCTTGTGTCCTATCTGGCTTAAGAACTTGTAAACCAGCGCCACGGCAGTGGTTCCGTCGACATCGTAGTC
>JAGBTP010000044.1 GCA_017631255.1 Alistipes sp. | reverse complement strand
CTACAAGGCAGTTATTCGTCTAAACTCAGGTGTATATTCAGCAGAGGTGAAATCAGATTCAGCATTCGATAAGGCAAAGCAGATGTGTGCTGACTTTGCAAAGCAGGAGGGTCGTCAGCCTCGTATCATGATCGCTAAGCTCGGTCAGGACGGTCACGATCGTGGTGCAAAGGTTGTTGCTACCGGTTATGCCGACATCGGCTTCGATGTGGATATGGGTCCATTGTTCCAGACTCCAGAGGAGGCTGCTAAGCAGGCGGTAGAGAACGATGTTCATGTTGTTGGTGTATCGTCATTGGCAGCAGGTCACCTCACTCTCGTACCACAGATTATTGCAGAGCTCAAGAAGCTCGGTCGTGAGGATATCGTAGTTGTTGTGGGTGGTGTTATCCCAGCACAGGATTACGATCAGCTCTACAAGGATGGTGCAGCGGCTATCTTCGGCCCTGGTACTCCAGTAGCAACGGCGGCTATCAAGATTCTTGAGATTCTCGGCTAGTAATTTGTCGTGATAAGGGATCGATTGCGGTCCCTAACTACAAATCCCCCAATGGGTCGTACGCAAAGTACTACCCATCGGGGGATTTTTCACCGAGTGCAACACTCGGCGCCCTTCTGACAACAAATTAGGGTTCACGCAAAAGTGGGTTATTATACCCTCCTACCGACAAATTGGTCGTGCTTATTGGAAGGTAGTGCAATCAAGCGCCGCCAAACAAATGCCCTCGGATAGAACACAATGTACTATCCGAGGGTTTTTCTTTTGCGACAAAAATAGGTTGTGCTGTTTATATAGTGTGTGCAGGCTTGTCTACTATACCTTATATATAATATATAAATCCCAATATCTGCGCCTTCCCGAGTTGTGGGGGAACGATACAAAAAACACCCAGGGATGCTACGGTGTGCAATCCCTGGGTGGATATCGTTTCGAGAGCGTGTTGAGTGTGTCGTATCGCCCCCCCCCTCGAGCTGCGAGCTCGATTACTTGTTAGCTGTGAGAGCTGTGATAACAGCCTGAGCGTTAGCTACATTGTTACCAGCAGTAACATTTGTCATAGCTGCAACAGCCTGGTCGAACATCTCCTTCTCGTTGTAAGCAACGCCGAGGAGGTAGTAGATGTCGCTACGACCCTCGTCGGTGGTCTGTGCTGCGAGAGCTGCCTCCGAAAGCTCGATCATCTTGTTGTAGTCCTTCTTGCCGTAGTATGCCTGAAGGGTGATCTTAGCAGCCATAGCAGCGTCGTCGAGCTGCTCAGCCATAGCGATGATGCCGTCGTAGTCGTTAGCCATCTGGAGCTTAGCAACCTCGTTGTTGGTGTACATATCCATCTTAGCCTGAGCTGCTGCGATAGCCTCTGCAAACTTATCGGCGTTGAGCTGCGAGATCTTGGTGCAGATCTTCATACCATCCTGGTACATATCGCTCTTGAAGTAGCTCTCAGCAAGGTTGAGTGCCATCTCGGTGTTACGAGGGTCAGCCTCGAAGCCCTTAGAGAATACTGCGATAGCGGTAGCGTAGTCCTCAGCGTTGAACGCGTCAGCGCCCTGAACCTGATATACCTGACCGATGAGGGTGCGGTTCTTGTTCATATTAGCTACATCCTCGTATAGCTCAGCGATGTTCGCCGCCTCGGTGAATGCTGCGATAGCCTCGTCGTACTGCTTAGCGTTGATAGCAGCGATACCCATCTTGTTGTAGCAGGTAACGATGAACTTCTTTGAGCCTGCGATAGCCTTAGTCTGGTTTGCATCTGGCTCCTCGATATCCCAGCTTGCGTCGATAACCTCCTGGAAGTTGTTAATAGCGGTGGTGTAGTCGCCACTCTTAGCGTTAGCCAAGCCCTGCTGGAATGTTGCAACAACATCTGTCTGTGCGAAGAGTGCAGTAGCACCCATAAGCGCAACAACGGTCAAAATAAGTTTTTTCATAGTCTGTTTAGTATTATTTTTTAGTTTATTCGCGTCATTATGCTCTGCTATCAGCAGCGAAAGCAACCACAAAGTTACTACTTTTTTTGCAATAGCAAGTGTTTTATACCGACTTATTTACGCAAATCGGCAAAAAAACGCTGCATAAGCTCCTCGCACCTCTCACGAAGCACGCCACTTACCACCTGAGTCTTGGGGTGCATTATGCGCTCCGAGTATGTCGAGTAGCCTCGCTTGGGGTCTGCCGTACCATATACCACACGACCGAGCTGGCTCCACGCAATAGCACCACCACACATAACGCAGGGCTCGACGGTGACATATAGCGTGCACTGCGTGAGGTACTTACCTCCGAGTGTTGCGGCTGCGGCGGTAATGGCCTGCATCTCAGCGTGTGCCGTGGCGTCGGCGAGGGTCTCGACGAGGTTGTGGCCTCGACCTATGACTCTATCACCCGCAACGACAATAGCGCCGATGGGTACCTCTCGTTTCTCTAACGCGCGTTCGGCCTCCTCTATTGCCATACGCATATATTTTTCATCTTTTTCCTTCGTTGGGTCAAAAAAATCTGCCATCGTTGCTACACATTGATTGAAAATTATTACCTTTGTGAGTTACAAAGGTATTAAAAAAACCGAATAACAAAAACAGAGCAACAAAAACTAAATAATATATAACTATGTACAGGACACATAACTGCGGTGAACTCCGCATTGAGAATGTCGGACAGGAGGTTACCTTGTCGGGTTGGGTGCAGAAGGTGCGCAACCTCGGTGCTATGGCATTTATTGACCTCCGTGACCGCTACGGCATTACACAGATTACCGTCGAGGAGCACTCTTCTGAGGCTGTGAAGAGCATCGCTCAGGAGGTAGGACGCGAGTATGTACTCCAGGTAAAGGGTAAGGTTATCGAGCGCGAGGCTAAGAATAAGAAGATTGCTACCGGCGATATCGAAATCTCGGCATCGGAGATTACAATACTTAATCGTGCCGTTACACCTCCATTCACCATCGAGGAGGAGTCGGACGGTGGCGACGACCTACGAATGAAGTATCGCTACCTCGACCTTCGCCGTCCACCACTCCAGCGCGCTATGATTCTCCGTCACCGTATGGCTCAGGCTGTGCGTCAGTTCCTCGATAAGGAGGGCTTCCTCGAGATTGAGACCCCATACCTTATCAAGTCGACACCTGAGGGTGCGCGTGACTTCATCGTGCCATCGCGTATGAACCCTAACCAGTTCTACGCTCTGCCACAGTCGCCACAGACACTCAAGCAGTTGCTTATGGTTGCGGGCTACGATCGCTACTTCCAGATCGTGCGCTGCTTCCGTGATGAGGACTTGCGTGCCGACCGTCAGCCAGAGTTTACACAGATCGACTGCGAGATGTCGTTTGTTGAGCAGGAGGATGTACTCGAGATCTTCGAGCGCTGGGCGCGTTATATGTTCAAGGAGGTTATGGATATCGAGTTCAGCGAGCCTTTCCGCCGTATGCCTTGGATCGAGGCTATGGAGAAGTATGGCTCGGATAAGCCAGATCTCCGCTTCGGTATGACCTTCGCTGATGTTACCGACCTTGCTCACGGTCACGACTTCGTTGTGTTCGACTCTGCTGAGTATGTGGTAGGTTTTGCGGCTGAGGGCTGCGCGTCGTACACTCGTAAGCAGATCGACGAGCTTACCGAGTTCGTTAAGCGTCCACAGGTGGGTGCTAAGGGCTTGGTATGGATTCGCCTCGATGCTGAGGGCAACGCTAAGTCGTCTATCGATAAGTTCTTTACTCCTGAGGAGGTTAAGGCTATCGCTGAGCGCACAGGTGCTAAGGCGGGAGATATGGTGTTTATCCTCTGCGGTGAGAAGTTCAAGACCCTCACACAGCTCTGCACCTTGCGTTTGGAGGTTGCTGAGCGCCTTGGCTTGCGCGATCCTAAGAAGTTCGCACCGCTGTGGGTTGTTGACTTCCCTATGTTCGAGTGGGACGAGGAGACACAGCGCTTCTACGCTATGCACCACCCATTCACCTCGCCAAAGCCTGAGGATGCTAAGTACTTCGATAGCGGCGAGCTTGGTAAGATGCGTGCTAACGCCTACGACTTCGTATGTAACGGTACCGAGATTGGTGGTGGCTCTATCCGTATCCACGACGCAGAGCTTCAGGCTAAGGTGTTCGATGCCCTTGGCTTTAGCCCTGAGGCTGCTGAGGAGCAGTTTGGCTTCTTGATGAATGCCTTTAAGTATGGCGCACCTCCACACGGTGGTCTCGCCTTCGGTTTCGACCGTCTCTGCTCACTCTTCGGTGGCTCTGAGTCTATCCGTGACTACATCGCCTTCCCAAAGAACAATGCAGGTCGTGATGTGATGCTCGATGGCCCATCGCCTGTTGCGCAGGCGCAGCTTGATGAGCTTTGCTTGGCTCTCGTTAAGCCCGAGTAAGAAACTGTCTAACAAGGCTATAATAAGTATGAGAGGATGTTCGCTATGTGCGGACATCCTCTCTTGCTTTCAGCGTTGGTAATATGTGTGCTAAGTGCGGTGCTATATTATATATAGGTATAGGTGCTGTTACTCGTCGCTACCCAATGCACGCGCGTGGCGGTGCACCTCCC
Source organism: Alistipes sp. (assembly GCA_017631255.1). GTDB lineage: Bacteria > Bacteroidota > Bacteroidia > Bacteroidales > Rikenellaceae > Alistipes. The sequence continues at coordinate 8,962 of JAGBTP010000044.1, read as the reverse complement.
AGAGGCGGAAGCCCAGCGTCATAAGCGACACGCCGTAGGATAGTGCGCCAACGGCGATGAAGATAACGACGGTCTCAGCGCCCAGCATCGTCGGCATCCAGATGATTGCGATGCTAAGCACGATGACCAAGATGCCATAGAATATTATCCAGCCTGCATCGGCCTTGCCGTAGCCTCGTAGGTCGATGCCCTGTGCAAGGATGGCACAGCCACGATACATAAGCCAGAAGCCGGCAAGTAGTGGTAGTATGGCCTCGCTAAGCAGCGTGTTCATCATCAGCATAATACCGATAACGATGTCGATAATCGAGGCGATGAAGAGCCACACGCGCCGCACGAAGTAGTTGTGTGAGGTGAGGCTCTGCACAAGGGTCATAATGCCCGACAGGAGGATGGCGATGCCGAGGAGCAGGGCAAAGGTGTAGTAACTCGTGGTGGGGTTGACAAGGATGATGAATCCTATGGCGATAACCACAATGCCTGAAAGTAGCGATAACCACCAGCGGTTAATCAGATACTCCGTCTTTTCATAAATCTCGTTAGTCATAGCTGCAAAGGTTTACACCTCGTAACTCAATTATCGTGCAAAACGCTGGCTATGGGGCTCGATATGTTACCTTCGGGCGTTTGCAAAATCCTTAATTTATTCATACCTTTGCTCTGTTATTGTGTAAATCAAATAATTGAGATAAGTATGAAGAGATTATTCGTAACGATGGCTATCGTCATAGCCTCAGTTTTTGCTACCACAACCCTCTCTGCAAGGGAGCTTAATGTCGTTCCTCAGCCTGCCTATATCGACCTTGAGGCCGAGGGCGAGTATGTCGTGACCGAGAAGACACGCATTATCGTGGTGGATGAGATGTGGAACCCTGCGCAGCAGTTTGCCCAGGATATGATGCCATTCTTCGGCTCGGAGAAGCCTATGCGCACTACCAAGCACGGTAATAAGGGTATCAAGGTGCGTACCGACCGCTTCGTACCCGAGGAGGGCTACGAGATGACCGTGTCGGAGGAGGGTGTGCTCATCATTGGCGGCACAGAGAAGGGTGTCTACTACGGCTTGCAGACACTGCGCCAGATAATCGTAACTAACGAGGGTCGTGTGCCTTATGGCTATATCAGCGACGAGCCATCGTTCGCCTACCGTGGTGCTCACCTCGATGTGTCGCGTCACTTCTTTTCGGTGGAGGATGTGAAGCGCTATATCGACATCCTCGCAGCGCATAAGCTCAACCGCCTCCACTGGCACCTCACCGACGACCAGGGCTGGCGTATCGAGATTAAGGCATACCCTGAGCTTACTGAGCTTGGTTCAATGCGTAAGGAGACGCTCATCGGCCACGGTTTAGAGCCTAAGTGGTGGGATGGCGAGCCTTATGGCGGCTACTATACTCAGGAGGAGATTCGTGATGTTGTGGCATACGCTGCTGACCGATATATCACCATCATACCTGAGATTGAGATGCCTGGCCACTCGCAGGCGGCACTTCACGCACTCCCTTGGCTCGGTTGTCAGGAGCAGATTGTCGATGTGTGGACTATGTGGGGCGTGACACCTGAGGTGCTCTGCGCTGGTAAGGAGACAACATACGCCTTCCTTGAGGCTGTGCTTAAGGAGGTTATGGAGCTCTTCCCATCTGAGCTTATCCACATTGGTGGCGACGAGTGCCCTAAGGATAGATGGAAGGAGTGCCCACACTGTCAGGCGATGATGCAGGCACAGGGCCTCGAGAACGAGGAGCAGCTTCAGGGCTACCTCGTGGCTCGCATCGAGAAGTATCTCCTCGAGAACGGCCGTCGTATGATTGGCTGGGACGAGATTCTCGATGGCGGCGTTACCGATACGGCTACCGTGATGTCTTGGCGCGGTATCAACGCTGGCATCTATGCTGCTGAGCGTGGTAACGATGTCGTTATGACCCCTATGACCCTCTGCTATCTCAACTTCTACCAGACTGAGAGTCGTGAGGGCGAGGGCCTCCAGATTGGTGGTCACATTCCATTTGAGAAGATTTACGCCTGGGATCCATATGAGGGTATGAGCGAGGACGCTAAGAAACATATTATTGGCGTTCAGTGCAATATGTGGAGCGAGTACCTCAAGAATATGAAGTGGGTTGAACTAATGCTTCTCCCTCGCCTTGGTGCTTTCTCTGAGGTTCAGTGGGCTGTTGACCGTCGTGATGAGACCACCATTCGTCGCAAGATGGAGTCTATGCGTCGTTTCTACGAGGCGTACGGCTGGCATTGTGCACCATATTATTTCGATGGCCGCAAGTAATTTGGGACGATAAGGCAGCACCTGCTGCCGCTCAATCAAAAGAGCGAATGGGAAATACGCATAGTATCTCCCATCCGCTCTTTCTTCTTTATCGAGACCACATCTACTACCTTCCAACCAAAAATTACACTCTTGGGAAGTCTTGACTTAGCTGCTCTTATATCCCTAACTGAAGGTTGTGTTACAAAGTAAAATAGATAAAAAACCAATAATAGTTATTCCCCCGAAACAAAAAATTACTACCTTTGCGAGTATGAAGTACGACCTTGTGATTTTCGATTTGGATGGTACGCTGCTCAATACCATCGGCGACCTGGCGGCATCTGTCGACTATGTGATGCGCAGTCGTAACCTCCCTGAGCATACCGATGCCGAGTATCGACAGATGGTCGGCGGTGGCATCAAGCGTCTTGTGGAGCGCGCGCTGCCGGAGCACCTCTCTGGTGACGATGCCTATGTCGAGGAGTGTGTGGCGCAGTTCCGCCGCTACTATGTCGACAACATCGACCGCCACACCGTGCCATACGAGGGAATGTCGGCACTGCTCAGCCGTCTCTGCGACGAGGGCGTTAAGGTGGCGGTGGCATCGAACAAGTTTCAGCACGGTACGGATCGTCTCGTGTCAAAGTTTTTCGGCGACATAGCCTTTGTTGCCGTGGAGGGTAATCGTGAGGGTGCCCCGCTAAAGCCAGATCCACAGATTGTGCACAACATCCTCAGAAAGGCCTCGGTGGGTGCATCGCGTGTCGTAATGGTGGGCGACTCGGGCATAGACATTCGCACTGCGGCGGCGGCAGGCATCGACGCCATAGGCGTAGCGTGGGGCTTCCGCTTTGCTGACGAGCTATATGCTGCTGGTGCCACATCGGTGGTGACAGATGCGCGTGAGCTCGAGGCGTTGCTATTTGCGTAAAATCCTATAAACAAGCGTATAAACATCACTACCGCCGTGCCATTAGGTGCGGCAGTAGCGTTTTACGCAGTCGGGGGTGATGCGCTCGTCGCTCAGGATTATAAGGCGCTCGATGACATTGTGCAGCTCGCGTATATTGCCCGTCCAGGCGCGCGTGCTGAGCATCTCAACGGCGGAGCTATCTATCTGTTTGGTGGCGATATTGTGGCGCGAGCATATCTCGTCGATGAAGTGCTCGACAAGGAGCGCTATGTCGTCGCGTCTATCGCGTAGCGGCGGCACATCTATTTCTATGACACTCAAGCGGTGGTATAGGTCCTCGCGGAAGTTGCCTCGGTCAATCTCATTGCGAATATTCTTGTTCGTCGCCGCCACAACGCGTACATCTACGGCTATATCCCTATCGCCACCCACGCGCGTAATCTTATTCTCTTGTAGCGCGCGCAGCACCTTGGCCTGTGCCGATAGCGACATATCGCCAATCTCGTCCATAAAGAGCGTGCCGCCATCGGCCAGCTCAAACTTACCCTTGCGCTGTCGCACTGCCGAGGTGAAAGAGCCCTTCTCGTGGCCAAAGAGTTCACTCTCAATAAGCTCAGCTGGTATGGCCGCACAGTTAACCTCAACGAAGGGCGCGTCGCGTCGCGTACTCTTAATATGCAGCCAGCGTGCCACAAGCTCCTTGCCCGTACCATTTTCGCCCAGCACCAGCACGCGTGCATCCGATGGCGCCACGCGGCGTATCATCTCACGCACGCGCTCTATGGCGTCGGAGTGGCCTATGATGGGCTGTGTGGCATAATTCGTGCGTTTGGTGGTGCGTGAGGGGCGTTGTCGGGGCGTGGTGGCGGTGCTCTCTCCATCGTCGCGCAGGGTGCGCAGCGTGCCGAGGAGGCGATTCATATCTATGGGCGTCGAGAGATAGTCTATGGCACCGTGGCGCAGTGCCTCGACGGCGGTAGCTATTTCGGCCTTGCGCACGATGACGATGGTCGGCAGTCCGATGTCGGTTAGCTCTGTGTCGCCATCGACAATGGCTGCAGCAGGCTCCTCCGAGCGGCACATATCTAAGGCTTCGTTGGCGTTGTCTGCCTCGATGGTTGCGAAGTTCTCTTCGTGCAGTCGCTCGCTCAGGGCGTTGAGCATACTTTTGGAGTGTGAAAGGAGTAAAATTTTTGTCATAGTTTGTTTATGTTAATATTTTTTAGTTACTTTGTAGGGTTGAATATGCGCTACTATCGTAGAGTATAAGTAGCACTCTTTTATGTTGGACGGTGCCCACCCTTTGCAATACAGCGTTAAAGTTGTGAGCTTTGCCCGTAATAAGCAATAGCATCGTGGTGTGTGACTTATCTCCATTACACATTTGACCCATTTTTGTGAAAACATCATAGCGATGAGAAAAAATTATAACTATACACGACGCAAGCTCTTCCTCCCAGAGTATGGCCGACATATTCACGAGATGGTCGACTCGCTCCTCCAGATTGAGGATAGGGCGGAGCGCACACGCCAAGCTAAGGCGGTGATTGCGGTGATGGGTAACCTCAACCCTACGCTGCGCGATACCGAGGATTTCAAACATAAACTTTGGGACCACCTCTTCATAATGTCCGATTTTCAGTTAGATGTCGACTCGCCATACGCACAACCTTCGCGCCAAGATCTAACCATTGTGCCACAAAAGTTGCCATACCCACAGACGAGGGTTATCTTCAAGCACTATGGCAAGTATGCGCAGCGTTTCGTTAAGGCTATCGCCACGGAGACAGGTTCGAAGCGTGCCGAGGAGGAGATGATGAATGTAGCGCGCTTTATGCGCTCGAAGAGCTACGAGTTCAACAACGAGCACCCAAACAACGACTCGATAATCCGCGATATACACATTATGGCGGGCGGTAAGGCCGACATAGACCTTACAGCCGTAAGTACCATCCGCAGCGAGTATCGCCCAGGTGGTGCGCAGCGACAGCAGAAGCGTGGTAAGATGCAGCGTAACAATGGCCGCAACAACAAGATGCAGAAGGGGCAGCGAGGAGTGCAGCGCCACGCATCACATAAATAAGCAGAAAGAGTAGAGTATATAAGTAAACGATAGATAATGAAGAGATTTTTATTTGCCCTTGTGACTATCGCCTCGCTCCTCACCTCGTGCGGTGTGGAGAAGGGCGTCAAAAGTACAACCATTTCGGGCCGCTTCGTCGGTAGCAACATCGACTCGGTATATCTTGAGCGCGTTGCCGATAATTTTACAACGCCTGAGCGCGTAGGTGCGTCGGCACTCTCGGATAATGGAGGCTTTAGCTTCGCCCTCGAGTTGGAGGAGGGAGCGTCGCCCCGCTTCTATAAGCTTACATTCCCGAACAACGGTCGTGCCGTGACCCTCGTCGTAGCTCCTGGTGACCAGATTGAGCTTGAGTCGGCAGGCGACATATTCCTCAACTACGAGGTTACAGGCTCAGAGGAGTCGGCCCTCATTCGTGAGTTTAATAGGGAGTACTTCGCAGCGAGTGACCACCTTGCACTTATCGCTGAGCGCCTTGCATCGAGCCGTGGTTATACCGAGGCGGAGGCTTATCGTGCTGCTCAGGAGGCTATGAAGGCGCAGATGCGCTTCGTGGGTACGCATCGTGATAGGCTGGCGGCATTCTATGCGCTGCGTCACGCCGTTGCTGAGCAGTACATTCCGCAGCTCGATGGCTATGGTATCAACATCGTACACTATCGCTCGGTGCTGGAGGGTCTGAGCGAGCGTTATCCCGACTCGCCATACATCGCAATTCTCGAGCGCGAGATTGCTGATATGGAGCTTGTTAGCGAACTTACCAGCCGCATAGAGATGGCGTCATACCCCGAGTTGACGCTCGAGGATATATACAAGAAGGAGCACAAACTCTCGGAACTTGAGGGTCGTGTTGTGCTGCTCTACTTCTGGACCTCGGAGAGTGCGCTCTGCAACAACATAAACGCAGAGCTTAGGTCGCTCTATGCCAAGTACCACGATAAGGGTTTCGAGGCCTACCTCGTGTCGGCCGATAGCGATATTGCAGCGTGGATTGAGGCAGTGCGTCAGCAGGCCCACCCCTGGATTTCGGTATATGCAGGTAATAATGCGGCGGTGTTTACGCTCTTCAATGTCTATCAGTTGCCATTGGCCTATATCATTGATAGAGAGGGTAATGTCAGCGCTGCACCGCTAAATATGAGCAGCCTTGAGCGCGAGGTTAAGAGTCGCTTGTAGTTAAGTGTGGGCAGATGATCTACTTCGTATCGGACATACACCTCGGTGGTGGCGATAGAGCCTTGGCTGAGCGTACTGAGAGGGCTTTCTGCGCGTGGCTCGATAGTATCGCGTCGGATGTCACGCACCTGTACCTTCTGGGCGATGTCTTTGACTTCTGGTTTGAGTACCATCGGGTTGTTCCTCAGGGCTTTGTGCGCGTGTTGGGACGCCTTGCTGCACTTACGGATAGGGGTGTAGGCGTCACGCTCTACACGGGTAACCACGATATGTGGTGCCACGACTATCTCGAGCGTGAGTGTGGCGTGGAACTGGTGCGTGCACCTCGTGTTGAGCGCCTCGGTGAACTCGATATTCACCTGGCGCATGGTGATAATATGAACATCAAGGGTAACTTGCTGCTTAAGATGATGAACGCAACCTTTCGCTCGAGCGTGGTGCGCTGGCTCTTCGGTTGGTTGGTGCATCCCGACTTGGCTATTAAGTTCGGCAGGTGGTGGAGCGGCAAGTCGCGCAAGTCGCACGGCTCGGAGCAGATTTCGGCAGATAGACTCGATTACTTGGTGGATTATGCGCGTGAGCATAGGGCGTCGAATGGCAATGTTGCAGCCTACATCTTCGGCCATATGCACCTTGCGCATCGCCGTACCGAGGAGGGTGGACTCGATGTGTTGTTCCTGAGCGATTGGTCGCGTCGCGAGGCTACATATGCTACGATGGACGCGGATAACAAGTTGAACCTTAAAACTTTTGATATAGATGAAGCAGTATCTCGACTTGCTCAATAGGATATGCCACGAGGGCGTGGTGCGTGGTGATAGAACGGGTACGGGTACTAAGGGCATCTTCGGCCACCAGATGCGTTTCGACCTCAGTGAAGGATTCCCGCTGGTGACTACTAAGCGTCTCTTTCTCAAGGGCGTGATATACGAGTTGCTGTGGTTCTTGAAGGGTGACACGAATATCAAGTACCTCGTGGATAACGGCGTGCATATCTGGGATAGCGACGCCTTCCGTTACTATAACGAGCTCTGCGTGCGCCACGGTGTGCTGCCCGTAGATAAGGATACATTCCTCGCTGCAGCGGGTGTGGAGTCGCCAATCGAGGGCTACCGCTTTGGCGATTTGAACAATGTTTATGGCTACCAGTGGCGTAGCTGGCCTACGCGTGACGGCGGTGCTATCGATCAGATTCGTAAGGTCATAGAGACCATTAAGACCAACCCCACATCGCGCAGAATGATCGTGTCGGCGTGGAATGTGGCTGATGTGGATAGTATGGCGTTGCCTCCTTGTCACACGATGTTCCAATTCTTCGTGGCGGAGGGCAAGCTATCGTGTATGCTCTACCAGCGTAGCGGCGACACCTTCCTTGGTGTGCCGTTCAACATTGCGTCGTACGCGCTGCTCACGATGATGGTAGCCAAGGAGTGTGGCCTCGAGGCGGGGGAATTTATCCACACCTTGGGCGATGCGCACCTATATCTCAACCACCTGGAGCAGGCCGAGGAGCAGCTAAGTCGTGAGCCTCGCAAGCTGCCAACGATGCACCTGAACCCTGCCGTAGAGTCGATTTTCGACTATAAGTACGAGGATTTTACACTCGAGGGCTACGACCCCCATCCAGCCATTAAGGCACCACTATCGTTCTAAATGATTGAAACTATGATAAGTATAATTGTAGCAATAGCACAGAATGGCACCATAGGCGACAAGAATGCTCTTCTATGGCACATCAAGGAGGATATGCGCTTCTTCCGTACCACGACATCGGGTCACGCCGTTGTTATGGGGCGCAAGACCTTCGACTCGCTCGGCTCGAAGCCGTTGCCTAAGCGTAAGAATATCGTTATTACACGCTCCGATAGGGAGTTCGAGGGAGCCTTCGCTGCTCACTCGTTGGAGGAGGCGGTGCGTATGGCTGAGGGCGACGAGGAGATCTTCATCATCGGTGGTGCGCAGATTTATCGTGAGGCGCTCGCCATTGCCGACAGAATGTATATCACACGCGTGGAGCGTGACTACGAGGGCGATACGGTATTCCCTGAGATCGATTATAATCACTGGAAGCTCACAGATGAGGAGCGTCACGAGAGGGGTGAGGAGTACGAGTGGCCCTTCGCGTTCCTGACCTACGACAGGGTGAGGTAGTGGCGTGTTGTAAAGGTGTAGCGGGGTAGTTGGCAAGTAGCTGACTACCCTGTTTTTTGCAAGTAGGATATGGTAGTGGCGATGAGGTACAAGTGTCTTATTATCAGAATTATTATGTCTTACTGTGCTAATAATATTGTATAGGTAGTAATCGGCTTTTGTGTAGCAATATGGTGCTCGGTGACCGAAATATGTCAGGATGCTAATGAAATTGCGAAAGGGCATATTGCCAGACTTATAGCTGCGATTCACGGCTAATGCAGTAGATTGATAGTAAAATGTCAGTAAAAAGTTGGATAACTTAAAACAAATGCCTACCTTTGTTTGAACCATTGCTTCGCGGTGGCATAATTTGGAGTTGTAACCTTAGGCT
>JAGBTP010000004.1 GCA_017631255.1 Alistipes sp. | reverse complement strand
TTTCTCACCGAACGAGTATTCCAATGTGTAATATATAGCACTGTTATTTGTGATATTTATCAGCGCAGCACCATAGGCGGCATCAGGAGTTTGTCTCGGTTTTGGGAATGTATAAACCACCATCTCATAATCATCATCGACCTTTATTTTGTCGCAATGCAACTCATCCCACTCGAAGTAAAAGTTCATATCCTTGAACAATTGGATACTACACTCCCACCAATCTTTGTCCATCAGATCATCAACAGAGATTTTCCCACTCAACATATCAGCGACCAAGTCGGGGATATACTTATATTGCAGAAAGTAGCGGTCTGAATGCTTCTTATCTTCTGTCATTGCACTCTGCTCGTCGCGCTCTTCTATTTCATCACTCTCTTCGAGTGATGGTATAATCGGCAGATTACCTGGACCTCTAAATCTAAATTCTTTCTCCATAACTTTAATATAATTTATTGTGTTGTTATACTTCCCTCTTATACATAACAAATAGCCCTAAAAAATTCACTGATTTTGCAAGAAAAATTTTACATACTCTACATAAATTTAGTTTGCAACTTTTATTTAATACGCATAAATACAAGAATATCAGACGACTAACTTTTGTATAACATTTTGAGTAATGGTGTAAAAAAAGGACTGCTGAAGACTAAATCAACAATCCTTTTCCATATTCTCAAATTACCAACTAACAAAAGAACTCTTCGGTTTCAATAAGTTGAGTATAACCATAACAAGAATAAGCACCTTGCTCCTTTACCAAGTTATAAATCGATAGTTGTTCCTCAAATGATAGTTCGTTGAAGTTATCAGGAATAATACGATACTCATCACCTATATCACCTCCATCATAGATGCCAAAACATATCTTGAAGTATTTGCCATTCTTATCATTTGTTTCACCCATAACATCACTCTCGCACGATGTGCTGAAATAAATATTTGCCGTTTCGTATAACTTCACATCAGCAATGTAGTATCTAACAACACCACCAGTATTACACCAACTTTCTGAAATGTGTAAGTTGCCATCCTTCAATTCCAACATATACGGTTCAATGAACGAGTATGCTATGAACTCCCCAAAAGCTCCACTATCATAATCATTGCAATTCCACACTGTAAAAATGTGTTGCACACCACTCTCTGAATATTCATATTCATTCTTTTCAATAGTGTAAACCTTACCGTTTACTCTACCGATTTCGTATCGAGTATCAAACTCATTACAAAGGTCAAATGAACTCATAATCTTCTCATAAATCTCTACGTTGTTCGCGTTCTCAATAACAAAACTGTTTGATCCAAAATTTGACATAGTCCTAATTGTTTTATTTGTTTGACTTTAATTTATATTGATTTCTGAATGTTAATTGTATTAACAATATTGATATGCAACGAAATGATTGTTTTTGATAAATTGGCAAATATCATCTACGGTGTAGTAAATCTTATCACCAACTCGCACATAACTTAAATAACCATCATTGCGGTATTTTCGCAGTGTCTTATCGTTACAATCTAACATCTTCATCATCTCTTTGTTTGTGTAAAGTGGCTTGTTTAACATCGCAACAATTGAATCTACTTCAATTGTGTTTTGGTTCTGTGTTTTCTCCTTCATAATCAATTACATTTAAATTATTACACTTTTTTCTTTCTGCTAAAATAATATACACAAACAGCCACCTAAATTTACATAATCGCACACCTTTTTAGGTCTGTTTTATAGACTAAATAGCGATATCGAAATCGAGTGTTTCAAGGAACGATTTTTTGTAATCTTCAGGAAGGAATTCTGCGTATGTCTTCTCAGTTGCTCGTATAGATGTGTGACCGAGTAATTTGCTAACCATATATAGGTTTTGATTTTTACGAAGTGCAAATACCGCAAAGGTGTGTCGCGCAACGTGAAAGGTCAAACTAAATGGCAACTTCATCTTTACACCAATAGATCGCAAACTGGTTTGAATAATTCTATTCTTTGATGCAATCTTCTTATAGACATAATCCCTATCATTGAAATCGACATCTTCCCTCATTAGGTCAAATACAAATCTGTTGTTTCTGCCATATTGTTTCCACATCTTAATGATATCCATTGCAGATTTGTTGAGGTGTATTTCAATAACCTCTTTTGTTTTGACCATATTCTTTTTGAGAATCTTCTTTGATATGTTGATATGACTCCATTCGAGAGTGACAATATCACTGATGCGCAATCCTGTATTTACAGAGAACAGAAACATCTGCATTATCTCCCACGTTCGCTGTCGTTTCATATTATGATAGATATCGACAAACTCTTTCAACTGTTCGGGAGTAAGATATCGAATTGTTTTTTCCTCAACGATAGGATTATATACGGTTTTCTTTGTTGATAGATACTTGCCATACACGCTCGTATATACCATTGAGTCAAGCAAACCATTCTCGTATAACTGCTTTATACCTTCAAACAGTGGGGATAGACACTTATTTACTGACTCTGCACAATTACCTCTCTTTGTAAATCTGTGTGATTTATACTCCTCGAATAGTTTAGAATTCAAATCGCAGATTGATATTCTATCTCTGCCATATTTTTCTGCGAAGAAATCGAGAAAATGGTCGATTACTAATGTTTTATTATAGAGATACGAATAAGAGACTTTCCCTTGATCATACTTATTCTGACATATCTCTTTGCAATACTCTATGAAATCAATCTCTTTGATTTGTCTCTTCTTTGTGATGAGATTACCATTTAGAATTTGGGAAACAACCTCAAATGTCAACAACCCCTCATACTCTCTAATTTGCCTATCAATGTTGCCCTTAAACTCCTGCAACATCAAATTCTTCTGATTTGATAGATTATTGAGTCTCGGATTGGTCGATCCCTTGATTTTTTGACCTTTGTTGTCCCACATTTTTACATCAACTTCGATACCTGTCGACTTCTTTGCATATCGACCCCTGATAAAATATCGAATGTTAATAGTTCCCTTACCATTGCTACCACCTCGCAGATAGAAACTGCCAATTGGGAATTGTGACTGAATTTTTGCCATACTCCTTTTTCTATGTTAAACTATTGATAATTACCACTATTAGTTACAGATTGCGGATAATTATATATAACAAAAAGGTGTGAAAAATTCAGTAAAAACTGTATTTATTTTATGGAACTTTTGAGAATAGTTGTGTGGTAACTAATGGGTAACTTATGTTACTTTTTAATACTGAAAAGGGATAAAAAATAAGGGTTTAGCTAACAAAAGTTAACCAAACCCTAACGGTTAAAGTATTATAAATCAATACTTTATGTTACTAATATTCCTCCTCGTTAAAGAAGAAGTCATCCTTTGATGGGTAGTCGGGCCAGATGTCCTCGATTGCCTCGTAGATGTCACCCTCGTCCTCGATCTCCTGAAGGTTCTCCAATACCTCAAGTGGTGCACCTGAGCGTACGGCGTAATCAATCAACTCCTCCTTGGTTGCTGGCCAAGGTGCATCCTCCAACTTCGATGCAAGCTCTAATGTCCAATACATACTATATCTGTTTTTATTGTTTTGTTATTGCTCTCTTAACGACGCTACGCGGTTATTTAGCATACAAATGTATGAAATAATTTTATATCTCCAACAATCTGCGCTAAAATATTTGAAACTCACCCCTTTCGAGCTATGGTATCCAGAGTATCTCTTCGACGCCGAGGTGTTCGGTGATATATCGACCCAAGGCGTAGAGGTAGTCCGAGAGGCGGTTGAGGTACTTCGTTGCCGAGGCATCGACCTCGGTTACCTCTGCTGCGCGCAGTGCGGCACGCTCAGCACGACGGCATACGGTGCGGCAAATGTGTGCCATAGACACCCAGCAGTGACCACCCGGAATGGTGAACTTGGTGATGGCGGGTATGCGTGACTGCATAGTGTCAATAGCCCTCTCGAGCATCTCGACGCGCTCCTCGGCGATAGGGGCAATCTTACCCTCGCCGCCGCATCCTACGGCAAGCAGGGCGGCAACGGTCATCAGTTGCGACTCTATCTGTCGTAGCTCCTCGACCTGAGCCTTCAGGCCTTCGTCCTTGGCAATGGTGTCGGCCATCAGGGCGATGTGTGCTGTAAGTTCATCCACCGAGCCATAGGCCTCGACCCTGAGGTCGCACTTCGAGACGCGCTCACCGCCGATAAGCGATGTCGTGCCCGTGTCTCCTGTCTTGGTGTATATCTTCATAATGCGTTGTATTTTATATGTTTGGCTCGTAGAGCAACCCTACAAGCGGAAGCGTTGCTTGGGTAGGTGGTTGTTGAATACGAGCAGGTAGGCACGGTTGTCCACCGTTGTTGATGGATGTGTGTCGATTATGTTGCTGCACACCTGCCAGCGTTCGCGGTTGTTATATGGGTTCATTATGCAGAGCGTGGCGCCTCTCTCGCGTGCATAGGCGGCATAGGCCTCGAGTTCGGGGTAGCGCGTAGCGAGCGTTACGATGATAATCTCGCCCTCGCCCTTGGTGTCGATATCCCAACTCGTGTATTCACAGTGGCGCACAAGGTTGGCAATCTCAATGGCGCGTCGCTCAGCGATGCCAAGGCTGGCAAGAGTATCGTGAAGAGGCTTGCAGCTCTCCTGTAACTTGCGCTGCATAAACACCTGGCGTACAATCTTATAGATGTATGGTGAATGAACGCCGTGACCACGAAAATGGCGTGCGCGACTTAAGTACGACGGCAGATAGGATAGGTCCTGCAATCGCTGTCTTAGTGTTCTTCCTGAGCGTTTCATACCATAGTGTTTTTAGAGGTTTGTCGCCTACTTTTTGAGCTGACCTGCAAGGCGGCCCGTAGAGAAGGCAATCTGCATATTGTAACCACCTGTGTTGGCGTCGATGTCGAGCACCTCGCCAGCGAAGTAGAGGCCCTTGACGAGCGTCGACTCCATAGTGTACTTGTTCACCTGGCTGCAATCGACACCACCCGCCGTAACGATAGCGTACTGGAATGGCGCGTAGTCTGAGATAGGGAATACCATACCCTTCAAAATCTTGACAAGGCGCAACTTCTCCGCCTCGGTTAGCTTGCTGACATAGGTCTTTGAGTGGAAGTCCACCTCCTTTGCAAGAGGCACCACCATCTGCTTGGGCACGAGCTTACGCAGCAACTCTGAGAAGAACTCCGACGCTGGCATCTCAGCAATCTCGCGGTCGATGCGTGCAAGGAGGGTCTCCTCGTCAAGTGCAGGCTTAAGGTCGAGCACAATCTTGACGCGTTTCTCGTCGATAATTGCATCCACGGCATCACGGCTAAGGCGTAGTGCCACAGCGCCCTCGATGCCTCGCTCCGAGAAGCCTATCTCGCCGAACTCCTCCTGCACGAGCTCGTTGTCGATATATAGCTTAGCGCCTACATTTTTGAGTAGTAGGCCATTGAGATACTCCTTCTGTGGGTGCGATGTGACAAGTGGCGTAAGCGATGGACGCACTGGCTCGATGTTGTGACCCACCGATGCAGCGAAGTCGTAGCCGTCACCCGTAGAGCCTGTTGAGGGGTAGCTCACGCCGCCCGTAGCGACGATGACATACTGCGTCTCCTCTCTGCGCTCGAAGCCTCGCGCATTGCGGTAGCGCACGCCAGTAACCTTTCCGTCGATGGTTTCGATGCCTGTAACCTGAGTCTTGTATAGTATTTTGACGCCCTTATCCTCGCAGAACTCCACCAGCGCATTGGCGATATCCCACGCCTTGCCGCTCTTAGGGAACACACGCTCACCACGCTCCGTCTCGAGCTTCACGCCCTGACGCTCGAAGAAGCGCACCGTAGAGCGGTTGTTGAACTCGCCAAAGGCTACCGAGAAGAACTCCTGATTGACACGCACCTTCTCGAGGAACTCCTCTACGGGGCGTGCATTAGTGAGGTTGCAGCGGCCCTTACCTGTGATGCGAATCTTTCTGCCAGCCTTCTCCATCTTCTCCATAAGGAGCACCGAGTGGCCATTCATTGCGGCTGTACCTGCGGCCATAAGTCCCGCAGCACCTGCGCCTATAACTATAACATCGTAACCCATATAAATCTGTTTAATTAAACAAAGGTATAAAAAATATTCGGTATAACCAATATTGCCGACGAGAAATTAATCTATGTGCGGTGCCCTCAATAAAAAAG
Source organism: Alistipes sp. (assembly GCA_017631255.1). Lineage (GTDB taxonomy): Bacteria > Bacteroidota > Bacteroidia > Bacteroidales > Rikenellaceae > Alistipes. The sequence continues at coordinate 16,229 of JAGBTP010000004.1, read as the reverse complement.
GAGAGTGCTGCAATGGCACCCTCCCGTTATTCGATGTTATAATACACTACCTACTCGAAGCAGATGAACTTAAAGATAGTATCCTCGTATTTTGTGTAGTCCAAAAGGCCGTTGCTGTTGAACTTATGTGTCAATACGGTCTTGCAATCATCGCTAATAGTGGTATCGGTAGTGTTCGCGAGCAGCGATCGGTTGGTGTTGCCCAGCAAGCCATCGTTAAAGAGGATGATCTCACAGAGGAATGGCATTGTCCAAGAGCATGCGTAGAACATATCGATGTTGTAAGGGTTAGGCTCGTCGGTATAGTTGCACACAATCTCACCCTCGTACTCGCCTCCGCTTGTCACTTCAATCCTTGCGATGTTGCCATCCTTCCACTCATACTCCATCGAGTAGAGCACATAGTTCATATATACCATATCATAGATCACAAGCTCGCCGTCGTTGTTGTATGTGAAGTTCTCCTCGACGCCTGCCATCTCTGCGGCATTGCCTTCATAGACGGCGTGGGCGATAGCGCCACGGTCGTTGAGCTCGCAGTTGATGGTAATCTGCTCGCCATCGAAGTCGCACTCTATGGTAAGGTCGTTGTTGTTGCCGTAGGTAAAGTCGGCGCTCGAGTAGACGAACTCTGTTCCGCCCTCAGTGCGCTCGATACCCTCGATGCTGATGATGCGCTTCTGGCTATCGAGTCTGAACTCAATAGACTCGTTGTAAGGCTCGAAATTCTCGTCATAGAGTTCGATAGACTTTACATAGTGCTTGCCCTCGGCAGGCTGTGGCTTTTGGGTGTTGTTACCCTTTTTAACGCAGGCAACGCTCATCACTGCGATAAGCACGATGCCCAAAACGGTTCTTAGTTTCATAGTTTTGTAAGTTTAGTTTCTCTGTTATTTGCAATATTTGCCCGATATATAGTAAGTATCGACTTGGCAAATATAATACATTATTTTTGAATTATTTACACGATTTGCCAATTTTTTTAGGGGGGGGTAAATCGTTGTGTATCAACAACTTGTAAATGCTGCTATTTTACCTTATAAAACTAAAGGAGCCCGATGTCGATGCACGAGCTCCTTAGGTGTGTGACGCTGTTTAGCGCTTTGCAGTTATACATTGAGGTGGGTAACCTCGTCGATGCCGTCGATGTGGAGGATGCTGTTCATAACCATATTAAGCTCGCTAACCGAGTGTACCGCAAAGTCGATGGTGCAGATGGCGATGCGGTCGATGTTCTCGGTCTTGAGTGACGACATTGTCAAGTGCAGCTGGTCGGTGATGCAGTCGATAAGGTCGCTCATAAGGTGGTAGCGGTCGATACCCTGCACACGAATCTTGACGGGGTAGAGGAAGTTAGGATCCTCAGCAAAGGTAGCCGATACGATGGCGTCGCCATTCTCCGACGCAAGGCGGATGACTTCGGGGCAGTCACGCTTGTGGAGTACGGTCTTGCCGTCGCCGTCGTTGTAGCCGATAACCTCATCTTCGGGCAGTGGGTGGCAGAGCGGACAGCGCGTGTATGGTAGCTGTGGTTGGCTGGCGAAGTAGCTGCGCAGGAAGTGCTTAGCCTTGAATGTCGACACGTGGTCGAGCCACTCGGTATCGGGTTTAGCATCCTCGGCAGTACCAATCTCCACGCGGTCACCACGCTGCAATACCGTACGAAGCGACATCAGCTTACGGTTGATGCGCGCATATACAGCCTTCTCGCCCACCTGGCTGTGAATCTCGAAGGCAAAGTCGAGCGCAGTAGCACCCTTAGGCAGGATAATACCGTGACCCTTAGGCGTAAAGACCATAATATCGTCGTTGTAGAATGTCGAGGTGACACCCTCCATAAAGGCCATATCCTGATTGTCGTTGGTGGCGATTTTCTTGAGAATCTCCCTAAACTTATCAAGCCAAATGGTGAGCGATGTCTCCTTACGCTCCGCCGCACATCCAAGGCGTGAGTTGCGTACCATAGTCTCTGACGAGATGTGAATCTCCTCCCACTCGCCATGCTCGTTGAGCAACTTGACATGGAAGCTCTGGTAACCATTCTCCTTAGGCGAGTCGATGTAGTTGCACACGCTGCAAGGCTTCTCCTTGAGGATATCGGTCAGCGCTGAGTAGATGTTGAGACACATCTTCTTATCGCTGATGTTGGGCTGGCTCGAGTAGATGATGCGGATGTAGTGCTTGCCGTCGATGTGGTAGAGGTCGGTGTTGGTAGCCTTCATCTTGCGCCATACGCTGTAAGGACGGCGGTAGCGCACCTCGGTGCGAACATCGTAGCCCGCAGCCTTGAGTATCGAGTCGATCTTGTCGATGAACTTCTCAATCTTTGGTCTATCCTCCTCACGCTCTTCGCATAGCTGCTCCTCCACGCGTGCATAGTCGCTTGGGCAGCGGTAGCGGAACGATAGGTTCTCCAGCTCGGTCTTGATATGGTAGAGACCAAGGCGGTTAGCAAGGGGCGCGTAGAAGTAGTCGGTCTCGCCGGCAATCTTCATCTGCTTGTCGGCACTCATACTGTCGAGCGTACGCATATTGTGCAGACGGTCGGCCAACTTAATGAGCAGCGCACGCACATCGAAGTGTACCGACTCAAGAATCTGGCGGTAGTTGTCCACCTGCTTCGAGTATTGGTAGTTCTTCTTCTTGCGCTTGGTTACGGCATCGACGAGCTTAGCCACATCGTCGCCAAAGTGCTCGCCAATCTCCTCGATGGTGTGTGGCGTATCCTCGACCACATCATGCAGGAAGGCGGCGATGAGTGTGTTGTCGCACATCTCGAGCTCGCGTGCAAGGATGGTGGCAACGGCAATAGGGTGGATGATATATGGCTCGCCGCTACGGCGTTTCTGCTTTTTGTGAGCCTCGGCTGCAAACTCGTATCCACGAATGATGCGCTCCATCTGCTCCTCGCAGGTGTGACCCTTGAGGTAGCTGAAGAGCGAGTCGATGCTCTCCTCAATCTGTTTGGTGTAAATCTCGTTCATAAAATTTAGTAAGGTGTTAGTCTATGTTAGGTGCAAACGATTATCGGAGGCGGCGCTAAAAACCATATTGTACTGAATATCGCAAAATCCTCCGCTACAAAATTAATAAAAAAATTGTGTCGTTGTTCTCATAAATTGGAAAAAAAGATGACTCCACGGCTGTGGATATGTCACTTTTCTGCTACTTTTATCGTTAGAAGTCGTTGTATTTAGATTAAATCACTATATTTGCAAGGTTGTGAACTAAATAAACTACTACGATGAGAATTAAAACTACAATGCTATTAACTTCACTCGCCACACTTGCGGCTGCGATACTCGTTGTCGGCTGTACCCCTGTCAAGCAAATCGACCCTCCAGCGCCAGAGACTCCCAAGGCCTTTGCGTTTGAGAATGTCGATGCTACATATTCAACCCTTAAGGTCGACATCGTGCCCGAGGATAAGGCGGCGGAGTATGTCGTGCTCTTTGCCGAGAAGAAGCATTTTGCGGCTAACAATATCGACACGCGTGAGGAACTTATTGAGGATGACCTCGATATGCTACGCAGCTATGCCGAGTACTACGGTATTACCATTCGTGAGTTCCTCGAGGGTATGAAGTGGTTGGTTAAGGGTGATAAGGTGGGCTACGAGGTGGTTAACCTCTATCCCGATACCGAGTATGTGGTCTACTGCTATGGCGTTGAGATTGACGGCGATAGCTATGCCGCTACCACCGAGGTGTGCTACGAGGAGATTACTACCAAGACCCCTGCGTTGATTAATGCACGCTTCGATATCGAGAGCACAGTGGATGGTAATATCGCCACAATTAATATCGTGCCTGAGGGTTACGACGGCTACTATTACCACTATGTAGTGCCCAGCAACGACCAGTACTACCTCCCTGAGGGTGCGGAGTTTAGCGACGCCTATCTTGCTTACTATCGCAATAAGGCGTTCTCGGAATTTAACTACCTTATCAACGACCTCGGTACGCCTGTGAGTCATATATGCCATAAGGGAGCGTTCGAGGTGCGCGAGAGCCTTGCGCCAAATAACGATTATCTGATTCTTGCATTTGCTGTGAGCGACGACCAGACACCTATCCTCTGCTCAGTGCCTGAGCTTCACTATTTTACTACGGGTGAGACCAAGATGAGCGACCTTACTATTGCAATCGAGGTTACGGATATCACCTCATACAACGCGATGCTCACCGTTACGCCATCGAAGAAGGATGAGGAGTATGCCTGCGTGTTCCTTGCAGCCTCGCAGCTTCCTGCGTTCGATAGTGAGTATGAGGAGCTTATGTTCATTGTCGAGAACTTCGACCCTACAATCTTCAAGGGTCTATTCAGCGAGGCTCTAACGCCTCTGATGCCAGGCACGGAGTATGTAGTGGTGGCGTTTGGCGTGAAGAATGGTATGCCTACGACGGCTAAGTTCGAGTACCGCTTCTCATCGTTGGAGGCGGGCGAGAGTGGTGTCAACATCGAGAGCATCGACATCGTAGGCCTCTACGATGCGCAGGAGATTATCGCTCTTGATAGCTCATACGAGCGACATTTTGCCGAATGTGAGTGCGTGGCTATCGTCGAGGCTAAGACCTCGGTGCCTACCGATAAGCTCTACTTCTGGTGGTATGAGGAGTGGATGCGCGTGGAGTACTCGGAGGAGGCTTTCCTCGAGGATTTGTTGATGTACGACTATGCGAACAATCCAGAGGTTATGGATATGTATTATAGTGCGAATGAGCAGGATAGATTTATCTTTGCAGGTATTGCCGAGGATGAGGAGGGTGATATGAGTGAGATATTCTACTCCGAGCCATTCCTCCTCTCTAAGGATATGTGCGACCCTGCCGAGGAGTTCTTCTCGTGGCTCGGTGGCAGTCGTGCAAATGTGATGATACTTAAACGATAGGGTGATGCTTTACTTCAACTCGGACTATACGGCGGGGGCGCATCCCGAGGTGCTCGAGCGACTCGTTGCTACGAACTTGGAGCATACCGTGGGCTATGGCAATGATGCCTATTCGGAGCGTGCACGCGAGCTTATTCGAACTGCTACGGAGCAGCGCGAGGCGCAGGTTATGTTCCTCGTTGGGGGCACGCAGACCAATGCTACGGCTATCGACGGCATCTTACGCCGCCACGAGGGTGTCCTTGCGGCGGAGAGTGGTCATATAGCCGTTCACGAGTCGGGAGCTATTGAGGCTTCGGGCCATAAGGTGTTGACACTGCCACATCGTGACGGCAAGGTGAGCGCTACGGATGTGGAACGGTATATCAAGGAGTTCTATGCCGACGATACCTATCCACATATGGTGGCGCCAGGTATGCTCTACATCTCGCAACCTACCGAGTACGGCACGATTTACTCGCATTCGGAGCTTGAAAGCCTCGGTCGTGTGTGTCACGAAAACGCTATACCGCTATATATCGACGGCGCACGCCTCGGCTATGCTCTTATGTCCGAGGGTGCCGACTTCACATTGCAGGATGTGGCACGCATAGCCGATGTATTCTATATCGGTGGCACGAAGATGGGTGCACTCTTTGGCGAGGCGCTTGTGGTGCGCAACAAGGAGCTTCTCAATAACCTCTTTCCGCTCGTTAAGCAACACGGTGCGCTGCTGGCTAAGGGTCGACTCCTTGGTCTTCAGTTCGAGGCGCTGTTTAGCAATGACCTCTATGAGCGTATTGGTCGTCACGCAGTTACTATGGCGGTGCGCATTAGGGAGATATTCCGCTCAGCGGGTTATGAGGTGGTGAGCGAGTCGCCAACCAATCAGCAGTTCTTCCGCCTGCCAAATAGCGTCATCGACCGCCTCCACGAGTTCGTGTCATTCGACTATTGGGGTGCACGAGGCGAGGAGTGTAGCGTTGTGCGCTTCGTCACAAGCTGGGCCACTACCGAGGAGTCTGTCGAGCAACTTGCCGATATTGTCGCCTCGATTACGAAGTAGGGCACCGCATACTATTAAAATAGAATAGCCTTAGACCTCTGAGTCTAAGGCTATTTTTTATGTTTGAGTCGTTGCTCACTACTTATTTAACACCTCTTTGAGTGCAGCCACAGCACGACCTCGGTGCGATATACTGTTCTTCTCGTCGGCACTCATTTCTGCAAAGGTGACATCGTAGCCCTTAGGGATAAATAGCGGGTCGTAGCCAAAGCCTCCACATCCCGCCTCAGCGGTGGCAATATCTCCCTCGACGATGCCTTCCACTTGCTGCTCCACGCCATTGCGAATGAGCGATATCACGGTGCGAAAGCGCGCCTTGCGGTTGTCGACGCCCTCAAGCTCTGCGAGCAGCTTGCGATTGTTGGCGGCAAAGTCGTGCCCGTCGGTGGCGTAGCGTGCTGAGCGCACACCTGGTGCACCATTGAGTGCCTCGACCTCAAGTCCTGTGTCGTCGGCAAAGCAGTCGAGTCCTGTGTGCTCATAGACATAGCGCGCCTTGAGTGAGGCGTTCTCGTCGAGTGTGGCTCCCGTCTCAGGAATATCCTCGGTGATGCCCACCTCGCGTAGTGTCACAATCTCGAAGTCGGAGCCCACAACGGCACTCACCTCCGAGAGCTTATGCTGGTTATTCGTTGCAAAAACTATCTTCATATTTTTCGGTTTAATGTGCTATAAATTTACTAAAGTCGTGCCACCTCAAGTTCCGCAAGCCTCTGATCCATAACCACCTTGTCGATGATGGTCTTAACCACAAGGTCTATCTCCGAGCCGTCGGAGTAGTCTGCTGGGCATACATGGTTAACGCGGTTGTCGCGTATAAGCTCGTTGAGTACCGTGCGCTGACCCTCCTCCTCAGGATTGTAGACCGCGATGGAGTGGCCGCCAAAGTTCTTGACCAGCTTCATACAAGGTATGTCGGTCGTACCATCGCCAAAATATATCATACGCGAGAATGGCACAGGGCGCTTCGACTCCTCCATAAAGCGGTTGACATCCTTGGTGTCGAATACCGACTCCACGCCCTTGTTAATCTTGAAGATGAACTGCGTCTTGTTGGTGTAGTTCACCGCCACAGCAGGCCAATAGGCGATACCGTCGACATTGTATAGGAACGAACAGGCGTAAATATTCTTAAACTCGTGGGCTATGGCCGTGCCCTCGATAATCTCCTTAAGACCCGAGGAGTTGACATAGTGGAGAATGTTGACACCACGACTCTGGCCATAGTTGTTTATGCGCTTAAACCACTCGATGACGCCATTATAAAACCTCACATTGCGTCCCGACTCACGAAAGGCCTCACGGCGTAGCGATAGGCCTTTTGATTTGGCTGCCTGCAACATACGCGCCATATAGGTGAGTACCTGGTCGGCATCCTGCTCCTCGGCGAGGGTGTTTGCCTCGTTCCAAAACTCCATATTGCTCTTACCCACGGCGGGTATAAAATCATACTCCTGCATATTGCCTGGCGCCAGCGTACCGTCGAAATCGTAGATAAGGGCTACGGTAATCTTCTCTTTCATCTCTATTTTTTTTAGATATGTGGTTCAAAATTAAGAAAAAATTACTATTTTTGCAATAATTAATTGTGATAATTTTTTTGATCAAATGAATAGACGACTATTACGCTCGCGCACCGACCGTGTTATTTGTGGTGTTTGCGGTGGCTTGGCACGATTTTTTGGACTCGATTCGTCGAGCATACGCATCGCTATGGTACTGCTGACGCTGCTTGGCGGTATGTCGATATTCGTATATTTGATTATGTGTTTAATAATCCCTGAGGAGTAAAACGATAACATTATGGATTTCAAGGAAGTAGTAAAGAAGCGTCGCTCGACACGCAGATATACAGGTCAACCCGTCGAGAAGGAGAAACTTCAGCGAGCTATGGAGCTTGCGCTTAGGGCGCCATCGTCGAAGAATACGCGCTCGACACGCCTAATGGCCGTTACCGACCTTAAGCGCGTACACGAGCTTGGTAAGTTGCGCGATTGGGGCTCAAGCCTCTTGGAGGAGGCGGGTGCTGCTATTGTTGTTCTTGGTGACGAGGCGGCAAGCCCTATGTGGGAGACCAATGCAGCTATTATGGCGACCCTGCTTCAGCTCGCTCTTGTTGATGAGGGCCTTGCTACCTGCTGGGTGCATGTGGGTGATTATCTCACATTGAAGGATGTACCTGATAGCCAGCGTAGTGAGGACTATGTTAAGGAGCTTTTACCTGAGATACCTTCGGACTATCGTGTGCTGTGCGTGATATCTATCGGTTATGCCGATTATACGCCTAAGCCGCTGCCCGAGTACGAGGGTCCAGAGCGTATGCTTTTCGTAGAATAGAGATGCGACATAATATGGTTGGCGTCCAAGCAAATCTGCTTGGGCGCTTTTTTTTCTCTATTGCTATGCAATAATAGCGCGAAAAAGTGCGTTTGTCACGAAAAAAATGTATCTTTGCAAGTTGATTATGCGTAAACAGATTAAAACATATCTTTTTGTTGTGGCGGCGTTGCTGTCATCTTGCACTTCGGGACACATCGCAAACGATGGTTTTGGAGAGGCTGAGGTGGTGGCTAAGGTCGATGACCACACACTGCTGCGTATGGATATAGCACGCGATATGCCTTCGGGTCTGACGGGTGTCGATAGCGTGACCTTCTCGCGTATGTACATCGAGAACTGGGTGCTTGGTCGACTCAAGATGCGTCGTGCCGAGGAGGTGCTGTCGTCGTACGAGAAGGATATCGAGCGCCTTGTGGAGGGCTATCGCCAGTCGCTCATTATGCGCCAGCTCGACCAGTACTATATCGACAGTAATATCGATGTGGAGATTACCGACAAGCAGCTTGCGTCGTACTATCGTTCAAATGCCGCATCGTTCAAACTCGACCATAACAAGGTGCGAGGCGTGGTGGTTAAGGCCCCTCGCTCGTTCCGCAATACCACAACGCTGTCCACAGCGCTCAAGGGTGTGGCCAAGAGTGGCGATATGACTGAGCTGAGGGCTCTTGCTGAGAAGCATAACCTGCTCCTCTCGGACTACCTCTACGAGTGGGTGTCATACTCCGACTACCTGAGTAATCTGCCTACCGAGCGTTCACGCTCATATACCGACCTGCTTGCCAAGAGCGGCGTGCAGCAGATGAAATCGGACGATGCGCTCTTCTACTTCATCATTACGGAGGTGGCGCGCAAGGGCGAGGTGGCACCATTGGAGTGCGTCGAGGAGGATATCCGTCGCCGTCTCTATGCAGAGAGGCGTGCTGCTATTGTGGGTAAGTATGAGGATGAGCTTAAGCGCGAGGCGGTAAATGCTGGTCGTGTGGAGATGGCCGATAGCACGCTCCTGAGGTCTATGGGTTATATGCCTGAGGTGGCGCCTGCGGTGGCGAGTGATGTGGATATCGCAAGCGAGGAGATTACCGAGGAGGTAATTTCGGATAGCGATGAGTAGTGGACGGCGTGCGGTCGAAAGTATGCGTGGTTAAGTTAAAGAGGTCGCACGATTAAAATGAAGAAAATGAAATTTAAGACTATGATACGAAGAATAATGGCTGTGGCGATGGTGTTCATCGCCTTGCAGATTTTTGGACAGGAGGCGTCGGCACAGCAGCGTCGACAGGTGATGCTCGATAAGGTTGTCGCCGTGGTGGGTGGCTCTGCGGTGCTTCACTCCGAGATGGTGGAGTATGCCGAGGCACTCGTGGACCAGCGCCGACAGATGGGCTATACCTCCGACCGTGACCCTATGGACGAGGCTCTTGAGGCTCTCCTTGAGCAGAAGCTCCTGTATAGCCAGGCGCTCATCGACTCGGTGGAGGTAAATACTGCCGACATTTCGTCACGCATCGAGACATACTTGCAGTCGCTCATTGCCGAGGCTGGTGGTATCGCTGAGCTCGAGGCGAGGGAGCATATGCCTATCTTTAACTATCGCGAGATGCTTCGCAATCGCTATGAGGAGCAAGCCTATGCCCAGGCTATGCGTCAGCAAGTGGTGGGCAAGGTCGTAGTGGTGCCTGGCGAGGTGGAGCGCTTCTATGACCATATCGACAAGGATAGCCTGCCGATGATTGGTGAGCAATATGTGTATGCCCACATCACCAAGTTCCCTGCTTCGCTCAAGGAGGCGCAGCAGCGTACTAAGGAGCGTCTGTTGGATATGCGTGAGCGTGTAATTACGGGCCAGACTAAGTTCTCGGTACTGGCGCGTATGTACTCGCTCGATGGTTCGGCTATGTATGGTGGTGAGATGGAGCCTATGGCATCGGCATACTTCGTACGCCCCTTTGCTGAGGCTCTTGAGAAGCTCAAGCCAGGCCAGATTTCGGAGATCGTGGAGACCGAGTTCGGCTTCCATATTATTGAACTTATCGACAAGAAGGGTGAGCTTTACCACTGTCGTCACATCCTCCTCCGCCCAACATTTACGCGTCAGGAACTTATGGAGCCAGCCAATCAGCTCGATAGCATCGCGCGCCTTGTGCGTCTAGACTCGTTGACCTTCGAGGATGCGGCGCTGCGCTTCTCGGACGATGCCTCGTCGAAGCATAATGGTGGTATCGTGTCGAATACCGATGTCTTGGAGCGTATGGGTGTCTACGATGGCGCACGACTCACAGCTACGCGCTTCCTCAAGGAGGACTTCAGTGCGCAGGGAGGTAAGTCGCTCGACGACTATGCTGCGCTTATGCGCCTCAAGGTGGGTGAGATTTCAAACTCGTTCCAGACTACCGACCTTATGGGTAACCAGATGAGTAAGATTGTTAAGCTTGTCGAGATTATCCCTGCCCACACCGCTTCGCTCAAGGATGACTACATCCGCCTCGAGGAGATGGCCTTGCAGCAGAAGCAGGAGAGGGTATATCGCAAGTGGCTCAACGATAAGATTGAGTCGATGTACATATATATCGAGCCTGAGTACCGTAAGGGTGAGTTTGAAAATAAGAATTGGATTAAGTAATACGCGCGCTGCCTATGCACCGTAAGATAGTAACCCCTGTTGTTGTTCTGTCGTTGCTCCTCGGAGCACTATTCTATGCCGCCAGCGGCCGTAACTATCGCTACCATATTGATAGCGATAGCCTCTTTTCTACGCCCCAGAGTAAGGGCTCATCGGATAGGCGTATGGTCGATATGGTGGCCGATGATAGCTACCTTATCGAGAAGGGTGACTCGACGATATTTATCCTCGTGGGTAACTTTGCCGCCCACCACAACGGTACCGTAATCCTTGCCGATAGTGCTGTCCGATACTCTAACCAGAGTTTCGAGTGCTTCGGCAATGTGCTTATTAACCAGAACGAGACCTATGCCTATGGCGAGCGTGCGGAGTATAACCGTGATAACGCCTCGGCTAAGCTATATTCCGAGCTTGTTAAGGTTGTGGATGGCGATGCGGTGATGTATGCCTATAACTGCGAGTTCAACACCGCAGAGAATATGGGCTACTTCTACGACGGCTGCTATGTGGAGAAGGGTGATAACCTGCTCGAGGCTGAGCGTGGCTACTACAACACTAAGACTCACGACCTTATTGCTGTGGATAATGTCGAGATGAGGGACGACACCTATCTTATGATGGGCGACTCGGTGATATTTAATACCGAGACTGAAAATGCGCGCTACTTCACCAATACCAACATCTGGAACGATAAGGATGAGTACCTCTTCGCTAACGAGGGCTCATATACCAAGCACCTCGACCTGCACCACCTTACACGCGACGCCTACATCCTCTCGCCTGAGCGAGAGATATGGAGTGATACGATAGAGTACTACCGCACCGATGGTCATATCATCGGTCGCCGCAATATCCAGATGGATGATACCACGCAGAAGGTGCTCGGCTTTGCCGACTATGGCGAGTGGTGGGACGAACCAGGCAATGCGCTCTTCACGCGCCGCCCCTCGATGATTAACTACGACCCACAGCAGCCCGACTCGCTCTTCTTGTCGGCCGACACGCTATGGTTGTACACCATTCCTGTGTTGCCTCCAGTGAGGGAGACTGAGGACGCCGCAAATACCGAGGGTGAGACTCCATCTGAGGAGGCTGCTAACGAGGCGTCGGATAGTAATATGGAGGTGACGGACGAGCCTAACGAGGAGATGCCTATGGATGGTGAGTCTATCGAAGGCGTCAATGAGGAGACTCTCTCTGGTAAAGATAATGGCGTTGAGGCGGCAGCTACGGCAGCTACAGCTAAGACGATGGATATCGCTGAGGCTGGCGATGCTAAGCAGTTCGATAAGGGTAAGGATAAGGGTAATGCTGCGCGTGGCACCGAGGCGGCAAATGGTAGCAACCTCAGGGACGGTAATGAGGTGGCTAAGCGCGAGAGTGCTGAGGCTATGCCCGACCAACACCCAAGAGAGGGTGGCGATGTAGCTGCTGTTGTTGGCTCAGAGGCGAGCGATGAGGTTGCAATGGCAGAAGGTCTAAATGTTGCTGCCGAGGAGGCGGTGCTTGAGGCTGATAGCACGCTTGTAGATACTACTCTCGTTGACTCAGTGAAGGTGTTAACTGCAAAGCAGATGCGCTACCGAGCTAAGCTCGAGAAGCGTCGTGTGCGTGATTCTGTTCGTGGCGTTGAGCGAGCTATTCGTGACTCGATAAATGCTATCAAGCAGGCGGAGAAGGATTCGATACAGTACATCCGCGACTCGTTGCTCGACATCAAGATTGACTCGATTATCGCTAAGCGTAGGGCGCGTAGTGCACAGCTTGCCGACGAGGAGGCAGCACGCCTCGCACGCATCAAGCAGCAGGCCGACGAGCGCTATCGCCGTAAGATTGATAAGGCCAAGGCGCGTGCTCTAAAGCGTGGTAAGCCATATAAGGGCCCTGATTATGTCGTCGATAGCCTTGCGGCAGACTCGCTCGCTTCGGACGCAGAGCAGTTGATGGATGGCGATCTCCTCGCTGCCGATACCCTTGGTCGTGATACCCTTGCAGCCGACAGCATTGTGCGTGATAGCGTTGTCGAGGTACCATTCCCTGAGGATAGCGCCTATAAGATGATTAAGGCATACCGTAGGGTTAAGATGTATCGCAGCGACTCGCAGCTTGTATGCGACTCCCTCGTATTGAAGAATACCGACTCGATTATCCGCCTCTACATCGACCCTGTTATGTGGAACGAGGGTAATCAGGTGACTTCGGACTCGATGGCAATATATACCGCTAACGAGATGCTCTCGAAGGCTCACTTTATGGGTGACCCGATAATGGGTATGGAGATGGACACAATGTACTACAATCAGGTTAAGGGTAAGGATATGACCTCCTACTTCGAGAATGGTAATGTACGCCGCAACGAGGTGGTGGGTAATGCCCAGACCATATACTATATGCAGGATGAGGAGAGTCCTGAGGTTACAGGCTTGATGTATATCGAGAGTGCAAGCATCGTCTTCTATTTGAATGAGGGCGAGATTGATAAGATTACATACAAGCAGAACCCTGAGTATGTGCTCTATCCGATGAATATGATCCCTGAGACGCAGGAGCTACGCCTCAAGGACTTCGAGTGGTACTACGACCGTCGCCCTGCGCGTGACTCGGTCTTCGATCGTGAACTGCGTGCTACGCGTCGTGACGAGATAGCCGAAAAATCCAAGCCTCGCTTCCGCATCACCGACCGCATCAACTACGATCGTCGTCGCCTTGTGGAGAATGGCGAGTGGGAGGATAGGCTTGATGAGCTTACACCCGAGGTTATCGAGTGGCGTAATACCCGTACTTCGTATAAATCGATTAAGTAACTATGAATTGTTTTAGATATATGAGCCTTGCGTTGGCGCTCCTCGTTGCGTCGGCTGCGCCCCTTGCGGCGCAGTACGATAGTGGTACGGATAGCCACCGCACGCGCCTTGTGCCATATGCTACGGAGCAGGCTGCAAGGGAGCGCTCGCTTGTTAAGCAGCGGTATATGCAGCCTATTACCGAGTGGAGTAGGGTAGATAATAGCCTCTGTGGCGAGTATACCTTCCCATTCTCGTGGGTTGAGCGTCAGGTGTTCATTCGTATTGAGGGTGTGGGCGAGCCATATGACCTATATGTCAATGGCAAGTGCGCTGGTGGCTCGAATAACGGCTTTGCTGCGGCGGAGTACAACATCACGAAGCTCTCGCGCGAGGATAAGAACAACATTGAGCTGCGCCTGCGTGATGCCGATAAGATGGCAAAAATCGAGTGCTTCGCGCGTGGTACGGCACACCCCGTTGCATATGTTATATCACAACCACGCGTGCGTGTGCGCGATGTGGCTTGGCGTACCGATATCGGCGTAGGTGGCGTGGTCAATGCCCATTTTAGTGTCGTTATGAAGAACGAGACGCTTGGCGAGAAGACATCGCGTATCTACTACGAGCTCTTTGTGAACGATACGCTCCGCATTACCGGCGGCCATAGAGATGTGGTGGTGGGTATGTATGGCGTCGATACTATGCGTTTTGGTGCTACGGTTGCCGACTCGTTACTGTGGCGTGGTGGTGCACCCCAGAGTATCATCCTGCGCCTCAAAAACCGCATTGCTGGACGCGATGTTGAGTTCTATGAGTTCCCCGTTGCGCTGCGTCAGCTCGAGTGCTCAAATGGTAGATATTTCGTAAATGGCGAGGAGGAGAGCATCGTGTGGCACGATGTGTTGCCTCATACAACCACCGACGACCTCGCTGCCCTCAAAGCGTCAGGCGTCAAGGCTGTGCGCTTTATGGCTGGATATGTCGATGATGCTCTGCTCGACTACTGCGATGCTCAGGGCCTCTATGTTGCCCTCACTGCACCTATCAATAGCTCGCTTTCGGGTAAGTCGCGCAAGAGGGGCGGTAATCCCTCGAATAATCCTCAGTGGCGTGAGGAGTATATCGGTAGGGTGGAACAGATGATACATACCACGAAGCGCCATTCGTCGGTTGTTGCCTACTTTTTGGCCGACGATAGTGCAAATGGAATATGCCTTTACGATAGTTTTCTCGCAGCAAAGCGCATTTCGGGCGATCGCGCAGTGTTGTATTTCGACGGTGAAGGCGAGTGGAATAGCGATTCGGTGCTAAAAAAGTAACTTTTTGTCCTGATGTGTAAATCACTGATATATAGGTGGTTGATAAAAGGGGTCAAAAAAAGTTACAAATTTTTATAAAAAAAGTTGCGAAAAAATTTGCAGATTGTAAAAAATGTGCTACCTTTGCACTCGCAATCACAAAGATAGCAAACGCCTCTTTAGCTCAGTTGGTAGAGCACGACACTCTTAATGTTGGGGTCCAGGGTTCGAGCCCCTGAGGGGGTACAAAAGGATGAAAATCGGATGGTTTTCATCCTTTTTTCGTATAGGTATGTCTTTGTTTGCTATGGTTTACGGAGGGGAAACGCAATGTTGAACAGTTTTACAACATTTGCATAACCTATACTAAACCAAAAGCAATTAACAAATGACCTATTTTTGCATTTTACAGGTTGCTTGTGATTGTATTTTTTGTAACTTTACAACAGAAAAGAATGGGTATATGGAAGTATTGAAGAAAAATAGAGCGAGTAGAAATAGAACTCTTACGGTAACTTCGGATGAGATTGTCGCGTTGCGATCTCATATATTGTACCCTCAAGCTATTACTGATACAACAGATTTCTCAAACCGTTTAATCAATGCGGATATTTTTGAAGTGATAGATAGTATCCCTGATGGGTCGGCTAACTTGATAATTATTGATCCTCCATATAATTTATCAAAAACATTCAATTCATCTTCGTTTGCAGCCAAATCTGACGAGGAATATGAGAAATATTTGAGAAGTTGGTTTCCTAAAGTCTGCGCTAAACTTGCGCCTAATGGATCGTTGTATATGTGTGGAGATTGGAAATGCTCATATATTCAACAAAGAGTTATATCGGAATATCTTACCATTTTAAATAGAATCACTTGGCAAAGAGAAAAAGGTCGTGGTGCAAGTGCCAATTGGAAAAATGGCATGGAAGATATTTGGTTTGCTGTGAAATCCCCAAAAGATTACTATTTTAATGTCGATGCAGTAAAAATGAAGCGTCGAGTAATAGCCCCATACAAGGAAAATGGCAAACCGAAGGATTGGCAAACCACGGCAGAAGGTAACATCCGCATAACATTTCCATCAAACTTTTGGGATGATATTAGTATCCCTTTTTGGTCTATGCCCGAGAATACAGATCACCCAACACAAAAGTCTGAAAAACTAATTGCTAAACTTATTTTAGCATCTTCTAAGCCTGGCGATTTGGTTTTTGACCCATTTGTTGGTAGCGGCACTACCTGTGTG
>JAGBTP010000043.1 GCA_017631255.1 Alistipes sp. | reverse complement strand
GTCAGCACCACGGCACCAGATGCGGCCATCCTTGATCTCTGGCTCGAATGGGTTGGTCTTCCACTCGTCGATAGGATCCTCAGGCATAACATCGTAGTGGCCGTAGACGAGCACTGTCTTAGCCTTTGGGTCGATAATCTTCTCGGCATATACCACAGGGTTGCCCTCGGTAGGCATTACCTCGGCACGGTCGGCACCAGCCTTAACAAGCGATGCTGCGAGCCACTCGGCGCAGCGCACCATATCCTGCTTGTGGAGCGATGGCTGGGCACTGATAGATGGTATGCGAAGGAGGTCGAAAAGCTCCTCGAGGAAGCGATCCTTGTTCTTGTCGATGTATTCGGTTGCAAGTTTCATAATGGTATAGTTTTAAGGTTTATATTATTAATATAGGTATATTTTAGGCCTTGTAGAGTTGTTCTATTTCGGAAATGAAACGCTTTGCGAGAGCCTCCGCCTCGGCCATACTTTTAGCCTCGGTATAGATGCGAATAATAGGCTCAGTGTTGGACTTGCGTAGGTGTACCCAGCACTCCTCAAAGTCGATCTTGACGCCGTCGATATCGTTGACTCTCTCCTCTGAGTATCTTGACTTTATGGCGCTAAGAATGGCGTCAACATCAATCTCTGGTGTAAGCTCAATCTTGTTCTTTGAAGCGTAGTATGCAGGGTATGTCTTGCGAAGCTCTGACATAGTCATATCGAGGCCTGCAAAATAGGTCAAAAAGAGAGCAACTCCCACCAGCGCGTCACGACCATAATGTAGCTCAGGGTAGATGACACCACCATTGCCCTCACCACCGATAACGGCGCCCGTCTCCTTCATCTTTGCCACCACATTTACCTCGCCCACGGCAGCGGCAGCGTAGGTGCAACCCTCGTAGCGAGAGGTGACATCGCTCAATGCGCGTGACGACGATAGGTTCGACACGGTGTTGCCCTTCGTGTGGCGCAACACATAGTCGGCAATGGCAACGAGTGTGTACTCCTCAACAAACATCTCGCCATTCTCCATAACGAAGGCAAGGCGGTCAACATCGGGGTCAACGACGATACCCAAATCGGCACCCTCGCGACGGATTACCTCCGATATCTCCGTGAGGTTCTCTGGCAGTGGCTCAGGGTTGTGGGCAAACTCGCCCGTAGGCTCGCAGTTTAGCTTTACAACCTCGCATCCAAGGCGGTTGAGTAGCTCGGGAATGACGACACCACCAACCGAGTTCACAGCATCAACGACAACCTTGAACTTGCGTATATTATCGGCATCGACATCGACGAGTTTGAGCGCCAATACCTGCTCTATATGCTTGGTATTGAAGTCTTCACGCAGCAATACGCGACCAATGTTGTCGATGTTAGGGTAGGCGTAGTCCACCTCCTCAGCAAGTGCGAGTACCTGCTTACCCTCGCTGTCATCGAGGAACTCACCTCGCTCGTTAAGGAGTTTGAGGGCGTTCCACTGGCGGGGGTTGTGCGAGGCGGTGATGATGATACCGCCGTCGGCCTTATGTGTGATAACTGCCATCTCGGTACCTGGTGTGGTGCAGAGGCCTACATTGATGACATCGCAGCCCGTAGCTAAGAGTGTGCCCTCGACGAGCGAGTCGACGATATGTCCCGAAATGCGGGCATCGCGACCTACGATGATTGTAGAGCGGCGCTCTGGGTGCTTGGCACAGATAAGGCGCGCATAGGCTGTGGTGAACTTAACAACATCAATAGGGGTGAGGTTATCTGCTTGTGCACCGCCTATGGTGCCTCGTATGCCGGAAATGGATTTAATGAGTGTCATACTTTGAGTAATATTTTGAATCGTGTCAAATGCTGTTTTGTGGTTAAAAAACAGCGCAAAAGTTTTGCTATTTCTGACAAAATTATTAATTTTACGCGAATATTAAAAATAATTTGAGTATAAATTGTTTGTAGATATGAGAGTAATACCACCTTCAGAGCTGATAATCAACGGCGATGGCACTATTTTTCATCTCCATCTTAAGCCAGAACAGCTGGCCGATGTCGTCATCCTTGTGGGCGACCCAGGGCGTGTGGCTATGATTGCCCAATATTTCGATAGTAGGGAGTGCGAGGTGTCGAACCGCGAGTTCCTTACGGTTACGGGTAGCTATAAGGGTAAGCGTATGACTGTTATGTCTACGGGTATCGGTATCGGTAATATCGACATCTGCGTTACGGAGCTCGACGCCTTGGCAAATGTTGACTTCGAGACTCGTCAGGCTAAGGAGAACTTCCGCCAGCTTACGCTCGTGCGCCTCGGTACATCGGGTGCTATCCAGCAGGATATCGAGGTGGGTGAGGTAATGTTCGCCCGCACATCGCTTGGCTTCGACGGCCTGCTGTCGTACTACGAGGGTCGTGACTCGGTATGTGACCTCGCCCTTGAGGAGGCCTTCGCGAAGCATACGGCGTGGTACGAGAAGCTCCCTGCACCATACTTCGTGGATGCGGATAAGTGTCTCTTCGAGCTATTCAAGGACTCCACTCGTGAGGGTATCACCATCGCTGCGCCAGGCTTCTATGCGCCTCAGGGCCGCTGGGTGCGCCTTGCTCCACACGATAAGGATCTGAACGCGAAGATTGAGTCGTTCCGCTTTGGCGAGCGCCGCATCACCAACTTCGAGATGGAGGGCTCAGCACTTGCGGGCTTGGCAGCGCTTATGGGTCATCGTGCTGCTACGATATGCACCATCATCGCGCAGCGTGTAGCCAAGAATGCCTGCACCGACTACAAACCATTTGTACGCCGTATGATCGAGATGTCGCTCGATAAGTTGGCAACGCTATAATGGCGACAAGCAGAATTAGAAACGAACGAAAAAAATAATAACAGATTTAAGACTATGAAATTTACAGTATCAAGTTCAGCACTATTGTCACTTCTTGCAACCACCGGTAAGGTTATCAGCAACAAGAACACACTCCCTATCCTCGACTACTTCCTCCTCGAGCTTCGTGGTGAGGAGCTTACAGTCACCACCTCTGACCTCGAGACTACGCTCGTAGGCCACCTTGCGGTGCAGAGTGTCGAGCGCGAGGGTGTCATCGCTGCCCCTGCCAAGCTTATGCTCGACTCACTCAAGGAGTTTCCTGAGATGCCACTCGAGTTCGATGTGAACGACTCTACTTGGGAGATTAAGGTGCGCTGGGCAAGCGGCTCACTCTCAATCCCTGGTGCAAGTGCTGTTAGCTACCCAGCTATGCAGAGCATCGGCGCAGAGCATAAGGAGATTCTCCTCGATGTAGATATGCTCATCGCTGGTATCAATAAGACTATCTTTGCAACTGCTGATGACGAGCTTCGCCCTGTGATGAATGGTGTGTACTTCAACTTCGAGGAGGGTAAGGTTACCTTTGTGGCTACCGACGCTCATAAGCTCGTGCGCTCAGTATCGGAGTGCGCCGATGTAGACTTCAATGCTTCGTTCATCCTTCCTAAGAAGCCAGCTAACCTCCTTAAGGGTGTGTTGCTCAAGGAGGAGGAGCCTATCCGCATCACCTTCGACGCTAAGAATGCTACCTTCGAGCTCAAGAACTACAAGTTCGTGTGCCGCCTTATCGAGGGTAACTATCCTAACTACAACGCCGTAATCCCAACGGCTAACCCTAACAAGGTGCTCGTTGACCGAGTTGAGCTCGTTAATGGTATCAAGCGCGTGGCTGTATGTTCTAACCCTACCACCAACCTCATCCGTATGGATATTGCTGGCAGCAAGATTAGCCTTGCGGCTCAGGACCTCGACTTCTCAGTATCTGCTAACGAGACCATCTCTTGCAGCTACGACGGCAACCCTGTGACCATCGGCTTCAAGTCGACATTCCTCGTTGAGATCCTATCAAATATCGATACTCCTACCGTTATGATTGAGCTTGCTGACTCTACTCGTGCAGGTGTATTCAAGCCTGTATACGATGACAAGCATGTGGGTGAGGTGTTGATGTTGTTGATGCTGATGATGATCAACGCGTAATTTCTAGTGATAAGGGCGCATCTACGACATTGGGATTGCCTGACAAATGCTCACCAGCCAAGTATGCACGGCTTTGTCAGACTGCGACCCACTATCGTATATGCACCCTTTTAACAAGAATTTTTGTGTGGGAGAGCGAGGGTGATGTTGGCGTATGTCAAGTCACCTCGCAAAATGAAAGAATAATCCTTCGTTGGGATAAAACCAAAAACAATGAATCTAAAGCTAAAGCGTCCGATAGTATTTTTTGACCTTGAGACTACGGGCGTAGATACAGCGGTTGACCGCATAGTAGAGATATCAATGGTCAAGATTGGTGTCGATGGCCAGAAGCAGGTTAAAACGCGCCGCATAAATCCTGAAATGCCTATCCCTGCCGAAGCAACGGAGGTGCACGGCATCACCGACGAGGATGTGGCGGGCGAGCCTACCTTTAAGCAGATAGCTAAGTCTTTGGCGCAGTTTATCGAGGGTTGTGACTTTGGTGGCTTCAACTCCAATCGCTTCGACCTACCGTTGCTTGTCGAGGAGTTTATGCGTGCTGGTGTCGATGTCGACTTCCGCAAGCGTAAGTATGTCGATGTGCAGACCATCTTCCACCGCAAGGAGCAGCGCACTCTCGTGGCGGCGTATAAGTTCTACTGCGATAAGGACCTGGAGAATGCCCACTCTGCCGAGGCCGACACTATGGCGACATACGAGGTGCTCGAGGCACAGATTGAGCGCTATCCAGACATTGGCGACACCATCGACCAGCTTGCTGAGTTCTCGTCGAATGGCAACACTGTCGACTTTGCGGGTCGCATAGCACTCAACGATAAGGGTGAGGAGGTATTCACCTTCGGTAAGTACAAGGGTCGCAGCGTGGAGGAGATATTCCGTGCCGAGCCAAGCTACTATAATTGGATGATGGAGGGTAGCTTCCCACAGTACACCAAGAAGATAATCACCGAGATTCGCCTACGCATTAAGTAGGGTAGGTGGTGCGTTTGCTATGTGGTGCGTAGGTGCGTATTGCTTAAATAAATGAGATATTATTGCCAGGAGAATAGATGAAAAGGGTTTCAATTATTGTTGCTCTATTATTGTTGTGTGTGGTCTCAGCATTTGCCATCGAGCCCTCGAAGGTCGTGGTGTCGGTAAATGGCAAGAGCTACTTCAAGCATAAGGTTGAGAGTGGTGAGACGCTCTACGCCTTGGCTAAGGCCTATAATGTTACCGAGAAGCAGATCCTAAGTAGCAATGTGGGACTTACTGCCGAGACGCTTAAGGCCGATGAATACATCCTCATTCCACGCCTGCAAAAGAATAAGGGTAGCGAGCGTAGGGTGGACACCGATGCTACGGCCAATAGCGCTAAGGATATATTCATTAGCCATAAGGTAGAGAGCGGTGAGACGGTCTATGCCGTAGCACGCAGATATAAGATATCTGTGGCTATGCTCGAGGAGGATAACCCGAAACTCGATGTCGACCATATTAGCCCTGGCGATATTATAATGGTGCGTCGTGCCGACCGCGGTTATGTCACTTCGGATGATATTGAGCGTGAGCGTGCTGAGCGTGAGGCGCACACTAATGAGCCTCTGGGCGAGGATGAGCATCGTGTGGCGGCGGGAGAGACTATCTACTCGCTCTCGCACCGCTTTGGCCTTAGCGAGGAGGAGTTTATGGCGATGAACAACCTCAAGGAGTCTAGCGACCTTAAGGCTGGTATGGTCGTCAAAACTAAAAAGGGAGGCAGTGCTATACCTAATAATAGCACTGAGGAAAAGGGCCTTATGGCTACTATGGCCGATGCCGTAGTTGAGGCTGCAACCGAGGTCAAGGAGTCGATAACCGATGTCTTTAGACGCGAGGACCGCAAGCGCCGTGGTAGGGGGACTGCCGAGGTGGCGGTGGCCGATACCACAGCAATGGTTGAAAGTGTCGATATCTTGGCAGATGGTGCTATGGGTGCGGATATGACTATCGCCCCTATGGATGTGGCATTTCCGCCACTTAGCCACTACCATACGCTCAAGATGGCGCTTATGTTGCCGTTCCATATGAATGGCAAGGTAAACCCATACTTTGTCGACTTCTATCGCGGTGTTCTCCTTGCGATGGAGGACCTCAAAATTGAGGGCTATGACATTGAACTTTCGGTATTTGACACTTGTGGCGATGCTACACGCATTAACGACATCGTTAGCTATGAGGAGGGCTTCCTCGATGCGCAGCTAATCATCGGCCCCGTCTACGAGACCGAGGTGCGCTATGTCGTTGGCTATGCCGAGGAGCACGAGGTGCCGCTGGTGTCGCCGCTGGCCGATGTGGGTGCGTTGCAGAGTCCTGTACTCTTCCAGATGCAAGCCGATGCTGTGCATAAGAGCGATAAGATTGCTGGTATGCTCAGTGGCGAGGTGGAGATTGTCACCATCTACTCGTCAACGACCGATTACGATTACCTGAAGGCTGTGCGCTCGTTTAGTGAGGGCGTCTCGGAGCACTCTCTAAACTATGTATTCGACCGAGGCTCGTTCTTCTACGAGCGTCGTGCTGATGGTAGCAATGGCGCTGAGGTCGACATCGTCGAGTTTATGCGTACCAAGCAGAGTAAGGCCTTCGTTATTGCCTCGAAGGATGAGACCGAGGTGGACCGCATCCTAACAACCCTCGCCTCGACAAAGGCATCCATCACAGCACGCAGTATGTCTTATGGCGACTACATCGTCGTGGGTAACCGAAAGTGGAAGCAGAGTGGTAACATCGAGAAGCAGTCCTTCTTCCGCAATAATACCGTATTCGTAGCGCCATACTATGCTAACCGCAGCAGCGAGAGCGTCCGCCTCTTCGATAGCCGCTATGTCAAGGCCTACGAGGCAATGCCAACGATGTACTCATATCGTGGTTACGACGCCGCTATGATCTTCTGTCGCAAGATGTTTACGGGCATCGATGCTGGCTTTGCATCGGAGAGCTTCACGCCACTTGCAACGACCTACAACTTCCTATTCGAGGATGGCCACTACACTAATGCAAATTGGACTTTAGAGCACTACAAGAGTAACTTCACCATCGAGGTTAAGTAGTGCTACGAACGAATAACCAACTATATGGCAAATATATCATCTCCAATACCAGAGAAGACCATCGAGCGCCTGAGCGAGTATAGGCGTACGCTGCTCAAGTGCTACGAGCAGGGCATTACGCATATCTTTTCGCATGTCCTTGCGGGTATGCACGGCATTACGGCTGTGCAGGTGCGACGCGATTTGATGCTCATTGGCTTCTCGTCCGACACGAAGAAGGGCTACGATGTTAAGGTGCTCATCGACTTTATTACCAATATATTATATAGCGAGCAGCCAGTGAATATGGCTGTCATCGGTATGGGTCACCTCGGCCAGGCCGTTACGCGCTATTTCAATGGTAAGGGTCTGAAGTTGCGCATCACCGCAGCGTTCGACAACGATAGTAAGAAGGTGGGAACGACTATCGACAACATCCCTTGCTACCATATCGACGAGTTCGAGCGTATGGTCGAGGAGAAGGAGATTAGTATCGTAATCGTCTCGTCACCCACCTCGGTGGCGTCATCTCTCGTCCTTCCTATCATCAACGCCGGCATCAAGGGCGTGCTTAACTTCACCTCGGCGCCGCTTAACTTCCCTCAGGGCATCGTCGTCGAGAACTACGATATCACCACCCTGCTGGAGAAGGTGGCATACTTCGTTAAGGTGGCAGAGGAGAGCAATAACTAACTATGATTCATTACGGTTTCGATACTCTCGTAGCGCCTCGATGCACTGTGGTCACCATCGGCTCGTTCGATGGCGTGCACAGCGGCCATAGGGTATTGTTGCAGCACCTCAAGGCTATGGCTCAGCGTCTCAATGCTGAGAGCGTCGTTGTTACCTTCGACCCTCATCCCCGCATCGCTATGGGTAGAGGTGAGGGTATGGGTCTGCTCACAACCATCGAGGAGCGAGCGCTGCTGCTCGAGGAGGCGGGTATTGACCACCTTGTTGTTGCGCGCTTCGATGAGGAGTTTCGCAAGCAACACTATGCCGACTTCGTGGCAAAGTCGCTTGTCGAGGGGCTCGGTATGGTGGGTATGATTGTGGGATATAACCACCGACTGGGTCGTGGTAGTGAGGGTAATTATGAGACACTTTTGCCGCTTGCTCAGAGCTTGGGCTTTGAGATAGAGTGTGTTAGCCAGCAGCGTATTGGTGAGGATAAGGTTAGCTCTACCGTTGTGCGCAATGTTATGGCCGAGGGCGATATGGCGCGTGTTGCAGCGCTCCTTGGTGGTGGCTATGTGGTTGCTGGATGCGCCGATAATGGCGTTTTGGCGGTGGAGAGTAAGGATAAGTTGCTGCCGCCAGATGGTAATTATATGGTTACGATTGATGGCAACGCAGAGCCGCAACGCATTGTCGTTGAGGGGCGTATGATTGTCCTCGACGGGACTATTTCAGGAGATGTGATAATCAGATTCAAGTAGTAAAGGGCTGCGCTTGCAGCCCTTTACTATTTGTTTGCGCGTCGGAGCGACTCCTCAGCCCACTCCCTATTGTCGAGGTACCAGCGTACCGTGGCGCGTAGTCCATCGGCAAATGGTGTCTCAGCACGCCAGCCAATCTCACGCTCAATCTTTGCTGAATCGATGGCATAGCGCAGGTCGTGACCAGCCCTATCCTCAACATATGTTATAAGCTCATTGCTGTGACCTTCAGGATTGCCCATCTCGCTGTCTACCATACGGATAAGCTCGCGTACGAGGTCGATGTTAGTCCACTCGTTGCTACCGCCAATGTTGTATGTCTGGCCACTCTTTGCACGATGAAATACTGCGTCGATAGCGCGTGCGTGGTCCTTGACATAGAGCCAGTCGCGCACATTGCTGCCTGTGCCGTAGACGGGGAGCTTGCGGCGGTTGACGATGTTGTAGATGAATAGCGGAATGAGCTTTTCGGGATACTGCCTCTCGCCATAGTTGTTCGAGCAGTTGGTTATGACGGTGGGCATACCGTATGTGTCGTGGTAGGCACGCACGAAGTGGTCCGATGAGGCCTTCGATGCCGAATATGGCGAGTGGGGGTCGTAGCGCGTCTCCTCGGTGAATCTGCCGCCATCGAGGGGTAGTGCACCATATACCTCGTCGGTCGAGATGTGGTGAAAACGCTTACCCTCATACTCCCCTCTCCACGCCTTGCGCGCAGCCTCGAGGAGGGTGATTGTGCCTATGATGTTGTTGTGTGCAAATACGAGCGGTGCGCTTATCGAGCGGTCGACATGGCTCTCAGCAGCGAGATGAATAACGCCATCTATGTTGTGCTTGCTAAATACGCTGTCCACAAGTGCTGCATCGGTGATGTCGCCCTCAATGAAGGTTACATTTGGGCGCGCAGTGATGCTCTCGATGTTGGCGGGATTGCCAGCATATGTCAACTTGTCGAGGATGACGATGCGGTAGTGGGGATAGCTCTCCACGAAGTGTTCGACGAGGTGGCTGCCAATGAATCCTGCACCACCGGTGATGAGTATATTGCGTTGTGTCATAGCTTGTTACTCTTTGTAATTTATTACCTCGCTCAGGCGCTCCTGCCATTGCTTGATGACGATGCCGCACTCACAGCGTATGCGGTCAGTGCTCAGGAGTGAGTATTGTGGTCGTGCTGCCTTTGAGGGTCGCTCTGCCGTGGTACAGGGTAGTACATCGCAGGTAGTGATGCCCAATAGACTAACTATCTCTTTTGCAAACTCATACCACGATGCTTCGCCGCCGTCGCAGTAGTGGTAGATACCTCGCATATTGCGCCAAGTGCCGTTCTCGATGACCGTTACGAGCATCTCGGCAAGTGATAGCGCCGATGTCGGTACACCGTGTTGGTCGTTAACCACGCGTAGTGTCTCGTTCGTGGCGGCCAATGTGGCTAT
>JAGBTP010000042.1 GCA_017631255.1 Alistipes sp. | reverse complement strand
GTCATTATATTTTTGCGCCATTGCCCGCCTTGACACGCCCAGGCCACCATACCACAAGTGGGACTCTTACGCCTCCCTCATATGTTTGACACTTGATGTCACACAGCTCAGCATTCAAGCCAAAGAATTGCGGGTCGGCACCGCCCTCGTCATATGGGCCTTTGCCCTTATATTGTTATATGTATATACAAAACCACGACAGCGCCGTATGGTGCTGTCGTGGTTAAGGGTATAATGTCTAATCGCGGGATTAGAAGATATTTTTGCGGATGATGGTCTGCTCGCGGTCTGGGCCGACAGATACAACTGCAACCTCGGTCTTTGTGAGCTCCTCGACCTTAGCAATGTAGGCCTTAGCACTTGCAGGAAGCTCGTCGTAGCTCTTGATGCCGGTGATGTCCTCGCTCCAGCCGTCAAGCTCGATATACTGAGCCTCAACGCGTGAGAGCTGCGAGATGGTAGAAGGTACATAGTCGATAGGCTCGCCATCGAGGGTATAACCTGTGCAGATGCGGATCTTCTCCAAGCCCGAAAGCACATCGAAGAGCATAAGCGAGAGGTAGTTGAGACCGCTGATGCGACGCACATGGTTGAGCACCACAGCATCGAGCCAACCAACACGACGAGGACGACCCGTTACGGTACCATACTCGTGGCCACGCTCACGGATATACTCAGCACGCTCGTCGAAGAGCTCAGTTGGGAATGGACCCTCACCAACACGAGTAGTATAGGCCTTAGCCACACCCATAACATTATCCACATAGCGAGGCGCAAGACCTGTATTCACAGGCACGCTCGCAGCCGTAGGGCTTGACGATGTAACATAAGGGTATGTACCGTGATCGATGCAGAGCATAACACCCTGAGCACCCTCGAAGAGCACCTTCTTACCCTCCTCAACGAGGCGGTTAAGGAGCACCGAGGTGTCGCAAATCATTGGGCGGAGCTTCTCACCAAGAGCAAGGAACTGCTCATAGAGAGGCTCAAACTCGTAAGCCTTAAGACCAAGAGCTGTAAGCTCGACATTCTTCTGCGCAAGGGCATCCTTGAGGCGCATAGCGAAGTACTCCTTATCGAGGAGGTCACCCATACGGATACCTACACGGCTATACTTATCGGTATAAGCAGGACCGATACCCTTCTTCGTTGTACCAATCTGGTTCGCGCTCTTGAGTGCCTCGTAAGCACCGTCGAGGTCTGCGTGGTAAGGCATCACGCACGCTGCACGATCCGAGATATAGAGTTTGTAGTCGGTGATTCCCGCCTTGTGCAGACGATCCAACTCCTCGAGCAACGATACGGGGTTGATGACCATACCGTTAGCCATGACATTTATGATATGTGGGTTGAAGATACCCGAGGGGATAGACTGAAGCGCAAACTTCTTACCATCGAAAACGATGGTATGACCTGCGTTATTACCACCCTGATGGCGTACTACAACATCTGCATCGCCTGCGTAGAAGTCAGTAATTTTACCCTTACCCTCGTCGCCCCACTGAGCGCCGACAACAACCAATGTGTTACTCATAATACTTTCATTTTGCGCCACCTCACACGGCGGCATAATTTTACGGCTACAAAAATAGTAAATTTTGTAGAACTACAACCCTACAAAGGGAGGAAAGTTATCAACAGATTGTAAAAAATTACCCTTTTTCTCTACTTTCCGCTCTCAACAGCTTTGCTGCGGTTGATAATATGCTCCATAATGATGACTACGATGACACCCATAGCGAAGCCATTACCCACGAGCGGCTCGATAACCGAGGGCACGATGCCTCGTGGCATAATCTGGAAAAGCATAGCCACCATAAGCGGCAGACCGATGGTGAGACCATCGGCAAAGCTACGCACCGACTGCGTAGAGTGAATCATCTCGAGGCTGGCAGCCAGCTGCGTACCCATCAAGAAGAGAAGGATGACACCGATAACAGGGAATGGAATATTAGTGAGCACCCAGATGATGTCTGGCGACAATGAGCAGAGGGCGAGCATCACCGTAGCTGGCACTAAGGCCCAGCGTGAGGCACAACCCGTAGAGGCGATGACGCCAGGGCTCATAGAGTAGTTCACAGGACCGAGGACACCCATCGAGCCAGCAACGATGTTCATAATACCCGTAATGCGCACACCTCGCTTAAGGCGCTGAGGCATAGACTCGAGGCCAAGCATAGCACCGAGCGACTCGATAGAGCCTATATCGTTGATAAGCAGTGCAATATAGCATATAACAAATGTAACGATAAGTCCCAAATCGAAGCTAAAGTCACTCATAAAGAGGCCACTAAGTGACGCTGCGGTATCGGTAGCCTCTGCCGTATCGAAGAAGGTGTAATATGCCACGCTACCAATCATCAGGGCAATAGGCACCACAAGACTCTTAGCCACACCATTAAGCGTGCGATTGAGCACTACCATACCAAGACCACCGACGATGGTAAAGATAAGGCCGAAGATATGCTCTGCGTGCGACACGCCAGCAGGAAAGATAAGATTCTTAATCACCTGCGAGAGCGTTACGGCAATGAGCATAAGTATCACCACCACGATGCGAGGCGTAAAGAGCTTCTGCACGCGGCGCATCATACCACCAAAGGTGAGCAACGCAACGATAGCGCCACCGACAGCGATAGAGCTATATATCGCCGTAGTGCCAGCACCCGCACCCAGCGAGGTGAGCACGCCGACGAGGAGCACAGCAGCAGGGCCTACAACAAGCGGCATACGGTGGCCAAAGAGCACCTGCACAAGGCCTGCAACACCCATAACGGCGAAGAGGCGCTGCGAGTAAAAGAGCTTCTCAGCGGGGCTACCCTGCGCCACAAAGACACTTGTCGACACCACCGCAATGGCAAGGATGAACCATTGCAGTGCATAGACTACGGTTGCACCCAACGGAAGTTTGTCGTCAACATTATACTTCAGTTTCATACATTTTTCAGTTTTAAGGTTATTATTTATTCTCTATTTAATCCTAACTTAATACTCCACCTTATCCTCCTTATCGCTCCACTTACGGAAGGCGGCAAGCGCCTCGTTGCGCATAAAGTGTTCGCAGCGAATCGACCTCAAGTCGTAGTCGAGGCGCAGCTGGTCGTATATGAACGAGTCGTCGAAGTCTATCGCCGCAGCATCGCGCTTTGTATTGGCATAGCATATTCGCTCGACACCCGCCCAATAGAGTGCACTGAGGCACATAGGGCAAGGCTCGCACGAGGCGTAGACCGTACAACCCGAAAGGTCAAAGGTGCCCAGCTCACGACAGGCGTTGCGTATCGCCACCACCTCGGCGTGTGCCGTAGGGTCGTTGTTTGGCACCACACGATTGGCACCTCGGCTAAGGAGCTTACCATCGCGCACGATGACAGCTCCAAAGGGACCTCCG
Organism: Alistipes sp.; assembly: GCA_017631255.1. Classification (GTDB taxonomy): domain Bacteria; phylum Bacteroidota; class Bacteroidia; order Bacteroidales; family Rikenellaceae; genus Alistipes. Next base: position 55,000 of record JAGBTP010000042.1, on the reverse strand, counting down.
CCCTTGTCGATATTCTCGGACGAGAGGTCAATAGCCATCTGCATAAACTTTCGATCCTCCTCACTAAAGGAGGTTGTTTCGGGCAGTCCGTGCTGCCTGTCGGTGATGTTGTTCATAGTAGCACTACATTAAGTTATACATTCGAGTAATGAGTGCGCTATATATCCGCTACTCGAAGATGCTCATCTCCTCATCGTATATCTCGCTACTCACATCGAGGTAGTCCATCACGCTGTGGAAGATGTTGTAGTGACCCACCTTATCAAGCATCTTAAGCTCAGGCGAGGAGTCGCTACGCCACACGATGAACGGAATCTCGAGCTGCTCCTTAGGTGCCATCGACGCCGCAAGCATACCGTGCATATACATATTACCCTCGCCAAGGCTCTCACCGTGGTCAGAGATGTAAATCATCGCAGTAGTACGGTCCTCAACGCCACGAAGCACCTCAATGACCGAGTGCAGCAGGTAGTCGGTGTAGAGAATGGTGTTATCGTAGGCGTTGATAAGCTCTCCCCTATCTGCCTTAGCCATCTCCACCGTAGTGCATACGGGCGTAAAGCGTTCGAACTCCTCGGGATACTTCTTGTTGTATGTCGGGCCGTGGCTTGTGCTTGTATGGAGCACCACGAGGAGCTTATCGCTCTCCGATGCCTCGATCTCCTCGCGTAGCCCTGCAAGCAGTATGCCATCGTAGCGCGCATCCGCATCGGGATACTCCGCCTCAAGCTGCGAGAGCGTATGGCGCTTCTCGATATGCAAGGGTGGCTCGCCCCAGTTTGTCGAACGCCAAACGACATCCACGCCGTTGCGGTAGAGGTAGTTTGGCAGAATCTCGTAGAGGTCGCCCGTAGGTTTATGGTCGATAATAGCCTTCACTGCCGCCGTTGTAGAGGTGGCCGACGCCTCAGCGATATATGCCATCACGCCGTCGCCCTGGAGCAGAGGATTTGTCTCACGCTCGTAGCCGTATAGCGAGAAGTTCTCCCTACGCGCCGATTCACCAATAACCAGCACGCAGAGGCTCCTATTCTCGGATGTTATCGTAGCATCGGGCAATAGTATCTCCTTGCGGTTAATCATACGCTGGTGGTTGAAGTGGCGCACCGTATTTGCCACATACGACCACGGCATAAAGAGGCTACCGATGCGAGGTGCGTTGTGGTCAATCCATAGGATGTTACCCATATTGGCACAGCCCACAATGGCGATAACACCCACCGCCGAAGCAACGCTCACCGCCATTCTCTTAAGCGAGCCACGCTCATAGCGGCGCATAAAGAGGTAGAGACAAGGGGGTACGCCAAGGAGCAACAAGTAGAGCACCGGCGTAAGCGAAAAGAAGCCCGATGCCTCCGAGAGGCGTGTGTTGAAGAGGTTGGCCATCATATCGCGTGTAATGAGCACCTCGTAGGTATTCACAAAGTAGAGCGCTATGGCATTACCCAAAAACATCACCGCCACCAGCACCTTACCCACGATGCGGAGAAGGTAGATGAAGAGGTAGAAGACCATAAAGTTTGCCGCCACGATGAGCAGTACAAAGCTACTTATCAGCAGTACGGCATTTCCTCCGCCATCGACGCACTCCATAACGAGGCGAAAGAGCGGGAAGTGGAACGCCACAAGGTTGTAGAGGCTGAGCACGATGGCAACAGTCGCAAGGCGCGCATTGCCACGAAGAGACTCGGCCAAGGCATTAATAATTTGTCGCATTATCTTCGTTTAATAAGTTTCACATAGAGTATCACCAGACCCGCAGCCACGGCAAGGAGTGCCAAGTTAAGCAGCACGGTGTAGAGCCAATTTACGGTATGACTCACCTCACGACGAGGGCTGTTGGCTACATCGCTATCGTAGCGCGCAAAGGGATTGGTATAGATAACCTCACCATCGGCAAAGTATGCCGTAATGCGCACATAAGGCTCCTTAGCAGCAAGTGCCATAGCAGCACTGTCACACGCCGTAGCGAGGTGGAGAGTGCGGTGGTCCGAGCCCGTAAACTTAATCGAGTCGGCCACCTCCGTAAGGGCGATATATACCACATCGTCGCTAAGACCGATGTTCCTAATTGCTGGTATTGAGGCGTTGCGCACCACCTTCTCCTGCCAATCGCCAGCTCCATAGTCGGGCGTGCGCATTGCATAAAAGGCACCACGGCGCAGCGTTGCCACCACAGCGTCATAAGTGAGAGCAGGGGTAGCCAAGAAGTTCGAGCGCACCGCAATGCAAGCACTCCTATCGGGGTAGTGGAGGTCGTCGTTAGCCGTACCGAGGACATAGTGGCCCGCCGTAAGGGCAGCATCCCAATACTCATTCTCGGTACTCCTGCCGCTATCAAGCTCCACGAGTTCGTAGCCCTCGAGCAGGCGCATATGCTCGTCGGTTGTAGCACGCGAGCGTAGCGGGTGGTTGAACTGCACCATATCGGCATCGGCCCTAAGAAGGTTGAGCATAAACTGTCGCTGCGATGCGGTGAGCGGCATAACCATATCGTAGTTAAGCTCACTTTCGGCGCCGAAAACGAGGTTATGACTCTTGAAAATATTATAGCCGTGCTCGTATATCGACACCGCCTCATCTTCGAGGGTTGAGAATGGCGTAATCTCATTGTGGTTCGATATGGTCACAATGTCGTAGCCATACTTCATATACTCCCTCACCGTCTCCTCGGGAGTGTAGTCGCACTCATTGAATATACCCTCCACGCGCGTGTGGGTGTGGAAGTTTGCCCTATGCCACTCCGTCGTGCTATCTACGCCCTCGTAGGGGTTATAGATATCCTTACCCGCAAATAGGCGGCTTTCAGGAAAGTTATACACGGGACTGAGCGCCGTAAAAACGATAGCGAGGGCGACCACCAACAGTAGTGTGGCCACCGCTCGCATCAGCCATAAAGCTAAGATTTTTGCTATCTTCATATCTAAGTTTTCTTATCTCAAAAGTACAAAGATATGAAATTAAACTTAGAAATGAAAAAAATATAGAATTTAGACCTTTTACTTCTCCCACTCGAACTTCTCGAAGTCGGCATCGGCAGCCTTCCACGAGGGCTTACGCATCGCGTATATAATAAAAGGTATGCCCACAAATATCACTGCACCGATGATAAGCACTGCGTACCACACCACATTGCTACCGACGCTAATCTGCGATGGCGGGATGAAGCTCAAGACAAAGGCCAGGAGCGAGCCGCAGAAGCCCAAGCCCGCAAGTATCCATATCAAGCCATTACCCTTAGCACCGAGGCGGAAGGGGCGTTCCATCTGTGGTAGCTTGTAGCGGAGGACGATAGCCGAGGAGAACATCAACATATACATTATAAGGTATAGCAACACCGTGAGCTGCGAGAGTATCTGGTAGAAGCTCTGCACCGAAGGCATAACCACGAAGAGCAAGCCAAGGATTGTCACAATGACGCCCTGCACCAAGAGGATGTTGCGCTGCACGCCGTTATTATTCGTCTTCTGGAAGAACGGAGGCAGATATCCCGCACGACCCACAGCAAAGATACCCTTTGAAGGGCCTGCAACCCAGGTGAGCACACCCGCCAGCACGCCAAAGACCAGAGCGATGGCAATGATAGGGCCCATCCACGACACCTTGAGATAGTTGAAGTAGTTATCAAAACCGATGAGCAGCGTCTGCGTGAGGCTAATCTCCTTGGCAGGGACGACAATACCGAGCGAAAAGGTGCCGAGGATGAAGATAAGCACCGTAACGAGCGAACCAATAATGATAGCTCGAGGGTAGTTGCGCTTAGGGTTATCGACATCCATAACATGAATACCCATCATCTCCATACCGGCATAGAAGAGGAATATGGAGCTTGCCAGCACCAGGTTATTAAAGTTGGTGAGGTCGGGGAAGAAGCTCTCCTTCATATTGAGGTTGTTCGTGCCACCCACAGCGAGGTAGACGATAGCCAGCAAGATGAGTAACGCGGCAGGTATGATAGTTCCGATTATACCACCCCACTTACTTACCTTACCTACCCAGCCGAGGCCTTTAAGCGAGATGAAGGTCGCAACCCAATATATGGCCAGCACCACGACGAGCGTGAAGAGTCGATTCGATGCCAGCACCTCGTCGGCCGACTGGTCCATACCGATGAAGGCGATGCTCACTGCACCAAAGGTTAGCACCGTAGGGTACCAGATGGTCGACTGTATCCACTGCAACCATATTGCCAGGAAGCCAACCCTTGCACCAAAGGCCTCGCCAACCCAACGAAAGACACCACCCTGCTTATTGGCAAACATAGCCGCAAGTTCGGCAGCCACCATCGCCGTAGGAATAAGAAAGACTATGGCGGCAAAAAGGTAGTAGAACGCCGACGCAAGGCCGTAGATAGCCTCTGTGGCCAAACCTCTGAGGCTCACCACCGCTGTGATGTTCATTATGGCTAATGTCATCACGCTAAGTCTAAATGCATTAGTTTTAGTATTCGTACTCATAACAACATTGAATTAGATTGTGTCGAGAGCCTACTACAATTTTAATGCAAAGATTATCCATTTATCTGGCATATTTATTAATATTATATATAGTACAAAAGTATCACATAAGCAAAACCTATAAAATCATAAAATAATACAATCGAAAAACTATTGCTGATAACCAAAAAACTATTATCTTTGCATCAAGAAAAAAATAAACGAAATTTTTAACAACCTATAAAACTTAAAAAGACTATGAAAGATTTGAAAGGAACTAAGACCGAGAAGAACTTGTGGGAGGCATTTGCTGGTGAGTCACAGGCACGCAATAAGTATACATATTTCGCATCTAAGGCAAAGAAGGACGGCTATGTTCAGATTGCTAAGATTTTCGAGGAGACTGCTGCTAACGAGAAGGAGCACGCTGAGATCTGGTTTAAGCTTTTGCAGGGCATCGGCTCAACAGCTGAGAACCTCAAGTGCGCAGCTGAGGGCGAGAACTACGAGTGGACTGATATGTACGCTCAGATGGCTAAGGACGCTCGTGAGGAGGGCTTCGACCACATCGCATTCCTCTTCGACGAGGTTGGTAAGATCGAGAAGGAGCACGAGGAGCGTTACCGCAAGCTTTTGGCTAATGTTGAGGGTGGCCTCGTATTCTCACGCGATGGCGATATGATCTGGCAGTGCTCTAACTGCGGTCACATCCATGTAGGCCAGAAGGCACCTGAGGTATGCCCAGTGTGCGTTCACCCACAGGCTTACTTCCAGATTAAGGCTGAGAACTATTAGTAGATCTTCGGGGGAGCCTTTCGAGGTTCCCCTTTATAGTAACTCTGATAGACATAAGACCTCCCTTCGATAAGGGAGGCTTTTTTTAAGGTAGTGTTTAGTTAGGTAAGAATTTTGAGCAGCACACTTTTCGGCACACACCGCTGCGGCTGCTCATAAATTTATAGACTTAGGACTTATGAACATACTCTACACTCTCGCTATCCCCTTTGCGGGTACGGTCATCGGAGCAGCAATGGTATTCCTTGCGCGCCGCAATGTCGCAGCACGCCTCCACAACGCCCTACTTGGCTTCGCAGCAGGCGTGATGGTGGCAGCCTCGGTGTGGTCGCTCATCATACCCGCCATCGAGCTCTCGGAACATATGGCGCGCCTAAGCTGGGTGCCTGCTGCCGTGGGCATCATTCTCGGTATGCTCTTCCTGCTGCTGCTCGACACCCTGGTACCACATATGCACCCTGGCACAGATACGCGCGAGGGCCCCAGCTCGTCACTCGGCAAGCGACAGATGCTTATGCTGGCCGTCACGCTGCACAACATCCCTGAGGGTATGGCCGTAGGTGCAGTCATTGCGGGTGCCCTGGCAGGTAATATGGGCATCAGCGCCGCTGCGGCAACGGCATTGGCCATAGGTATGGCTATACAGAATATCCCCGAGGGCGCAATCATCTCGCTACCACTCAGGGCTGACGGTATGAGCCGCCGCAAGGCCTTCGGCTATGGCGCACTATCGGGCATTGTCGAGCCTATATCGGCCGTAGTTATGGTATTGCTCTACGAGTATATCTCGCCCATACTACCCTACCTACTCACATTCTCTGCCGGCGCGATGCTATATGTCGTTGTCGAGGAGCTAATCCCTGAGACGCAGCAGAGCGAGCACTCCAACATCGGCACCATAGCCTTCGCCATTGGCTTTGTCATTATGATGATTCTCGATGTAGCACTCGGATAGAGTGCGCATATTAAGTCTATTCGAGGCGCATATTAAACATAAAAAAGGGCTGTCCACAAACTGCGGACAGCCTTTTTATTTTGCCATTTAGGCAATGGTCTTACTCTGCTGGGTTAACCTCGAGAAGCTCAACCTTGAACTTAAGAGCCTCGTTTGGACCGATATCAGAACCAGCACCACGCTCACCGTAAGCGAGCTCAGCTGGAATCCAGAGAGTGATCTCGCCACCTACGCCTACGAGCTTCATACCCTCAGTCCAACCCTTGATTACGCGGTTAAGAGCGAATGAGATAGGCTCGTTGCGCTCGTAGCTTGAGTCGAACACCTTACCCTCACGAGTAGTACCCTCGTAGTGAACCAATACCTTATCTGTGTCCTCAGTAGCCTTTACCTCGCTACCAGCTCGCTCGATGCGGTACAAGAGGCCAGACTCAGTGCGCTGTACGCCCTCCTCCTTCTCAACCTCTGAGAGCCACTCGATTGAGAGACGAGCATTCTCCTTCATCTCCTGCGCGCGCTTCTCCTCTGCCTCACGCTGCTTACGCTCGCTGAAGCGCTGGAAGAAGTTACGCATCTGCTCCTGTGACATAAGAAGGAGTGAATCGGCAGCCTCAGCGTTCTCGAGAGCGAGAGCCTCGTTCATACCACGCATAAGGTCACGCATATTGAGTTCCTCGCCGATAGACTTGATAGCGGCGCCCATATTTGTACCCATCATCTCAGAAACGCCCTCCATAGTGAACTCCTCATCGTAGAGAGCAGGGAGCTCTGGAAGTGTATCTGGGCAGTCGGTCTGAATCATCTCCTGCATACGCTTAGCACGCATATAAGGCATAAAACGAGTGTACTGGAACTGCATCATCTTGGTACGAGTCTCCTTGATTGCCTCGCCCTCCATATCGCCGTTAGCGTAGAACTCCTTGATGTTCTCGATAACGATGTCACGGTTGAGGTTGAAGTCCGCCATACCGAAGTTAAGGTTCATACCGAGGTCAGCACCTACGGCATACGAGAGTGTATCAACACTTCTTGAACCGAGGCTACCGCAAGAGGTAGCAGTGAGCGCAGCAGCAGCTACGACTACAAAAGTAAAGATCTTTTTCATCGATTAATGTGAATTGTTTAGTTGTTAATAATTAATATCTTATCTTTTTTTATTCATTGGTTTCGCTCACCACCAGAGCATTATCGCTCGATGATGCTTGCACAACACCATCCAACGCCGCCGTAGCGAAATTATTGTCCTCGGCAAGGGTTTCTTTGCTTGCAGCCTCCTCAGACGCAGCACTATTTTCAGCCGTTACACCCTCCTCAGTGGTTGACACCTCCTCGTCACCAAGCAGGTTTTCCTCCTCTACCGCATCAGCGGCCTCATCCTCATCGTTAGGTGTGTCGATTTCAACCTCCTCGTTGTCGATGATAAGCGATACGGCATATCTATCCTTGCCACCATATCCCTTCAACTCGTCGAGCGTGATGCTCTTAACGACGAAGGCATCTGGGGCGAGCTCCTTGTGCTGGAACTCAATATAGCGCGAGATGATGCGGCTATAACCGTCGATGAGGAACTCGAGCTGCTTCTCAGCCATATCGCCATAGAGCGTGCGAGCCTTGGCCTGCGAGGTCATACCCACAGGCGACACCCCGCGTGCCACAAGCATCGAGTCGGCATACTCACGAATTGTGCGTCCCGACAGCTTCATCTCCTTGATACGCACGAAGTCATACATATCGAGGTAGGCCGTATCGCGCTCCTGCGAGGCGTTGTAGCACGCCATCTTAAGGCTAAGTTCCGAGAGGCGCTGCACCGCACGGTTGTAGTTCACGCGAGGCGTGAGGCGCACCTTGAGCGTGGTATCGCTCTTGAGCGTGTTGGCCATACTATCGATGCGCGCATACTGCTCCGAGTCGAGCGAGCGCGACATAATGTCGATGTCGAGATGGTGGAAGGCGTCCTGCTTGTCACCCGCCATCCACTCGAATGGCGACGCCACGACCTTAAGCACCAGATTGCCCACGATACGCCACACAAGTCGGCGCAATGAGAAGTCTGGCGAGGCAAGATTACCCGAAATAGGTAGCTCGACATCGATATGCTTGTTTCTATCGGTGAGCACATATACGCACATACGCAGTGGAAGGTTGTACTCCACATCGAGACTCTTATCCTTCTTACCCACCGCAAAGTTATATGTTCCGAACTTGCTCACGCCCCTAATATCGCCATTGGTGATTACATTCTGCGAGAAGAATGTCATATTTCCCGATGTGATAGGGAAGGCCGTAAAGTGCTCCGCAAAGGTCGAGAGGCCCTGCATATCGACATTATTGAACGAGGTGAGGATCGACTGGTTATAAAAATCCGATAGCGAGCCCTCCCACTGTACCATTGCCGAACCCTGCTTTGGCAGCTGAGCAAGCACCATAATCTGGTTCTTACCCATAAGCTCAAAGTTGGTACTACGCACTGTGAGGTCCCTGAGCGTATAGTCGAACTCCTCGTGCATAGTGCGGTCTATATACCTCACATTACCACCCGCAAGACGCAGAGTGTCAACACGGAAATTGATATCCTTAAGTGGTGCCACCTCCTCGTCGGTTGTCACCGTCACACGCTCTCTCACATCGTAGATATCGTCGCCCACAGCCTCTGCCGTAGTCTCCATCGATATCTCAGGTGTATCGTATAGAAGGTCGGCAAGGTTCACACTGCCATCCTCACGGATACAAATCTTCGTTGCATAGCCCTTGGCCTCGATGCTGCTAAAGTCGTATAGCGACTCCTCGAGATTGAGCCTATTTAGCGCCATATCAAGCCTATCGACACTAAAGACATCGTCGCCATTTGGGGCGGTGATAGCCACACCCTCGCAGCCAAGGCTACCCGTAATGTCCATTGCCATAATATTGTCGAGGTTACCCTTCACGCTGCAATCCACCGAAAGGCGACCCTCGAGGCTCTGGATATTGATATATGGCACTACATATTTATATACATCATCGAGGACAAACTGCGACACCCTACCGTCGAAGGCGAAATCCTGCGTATTGAGGTCATACTCGAGCTGACCGCTAACCTCACCCGTCTCATTGATGAGCATCGCCGCCTCAAGAGCGAGAGCCTCATCCAAGGCAAAGCGAGGCATCGCAAGGCTGAACTGCGATACGCGCCACTCCTTATCAAGAGCAGTATCGTAGTAGCACACAGCGCCGTCGGTGAGCGATATATTCTCCACGGCAATGCTCCAGCTACTCCCCTCCTCTGCACTCTCGTCGCTCTCCTCGCCCACATAAGTCGCAACGAGATAATCAATAAAACTATCGAAGTTGAAGGTCTCAGGGCTCTGCACCACAGATGCTGTAAGCGCCTCGATATCAACATATGGCACACTCACACTACTGTCGAGGAGTGCCATTATATCAATCTTTGTAGCAAAGTGACCAACGCCGACGAACACCTCAGTACCATCCTCCTCGTAGAGCGCCAAGTTATTAAGCTCGACCTCGCCCTTGAAGAGTCGAATATGGAGGTCATCCATCGTAACCTCACGACCAAGAAGTTCCCTATCGTGCTTCTCGACATAGGCCTCGACGATAGGGCCAAGCATAATGACCACCACAGCCAGGGCCAACACCACAACGCCAAGTAGCGCCAGCAGTGCCACCAAAGTTATGCGCCAGAAGCCCCAGCGACGCTTTGCCGCCCCCTTGTCCACGGTTGCCGCAGCATCTGCCTTAGCAGCCATATCCTCCGTATTAGTCACCTTGTTATCCATAACATTCTATTGTTTCCTATCCCACTTTAGGCCAGCACTTAGCTCTGCCACCTCATTGTGAACGAGCGCAATGGGCGGATGATGAAGCCTGGCAGGAAGCTACACATAGGAATAAGTATTCTGAACCACCAATCGGGCACAACGATGCGCTTGCCCTTGAACATAGCCCTAAGGCCACGACGCGCGCAGTTCTTAGGCGTCATCAGTGCACCCCACTTAACACCGAACTTCTGCAAATCCTTAGAGAGTCCGTAGAGGTCGGTAGCGATGCCTGCGGGACATATCGCCGTAGCCGTCACGCCCGTACCACGAAGCTCCTTGGCAAAGGCCTCGGTGAAGCTCTTGACATAGGCCTTACTTGCGCTATAAGCGGCAAGACCGGGGAATGGCATCCAGATAGAGTACGACGACATATTAAGTAGACGACCCTTGCCACGCTTAGCCATATCCTCACCATAGAGGCGGCACATAGTTACGAGCGTAAGGTCGTGTAGCAGAATCATTCGCTCAAGGCGCTCAACGGGCGTATTGAGGATGTCGCAGAACGAGAAGATGCCGGCATTGTTAATCACCACATCAAACTCGTAGCCCTCTGCCGTAGTCCACGCGTGGAGCTCACGCGCAGCGCTATCAGTGGCCAAGTCCATAACCTTAGCCTCGCACTTAACCTTATGGCGCTCAGCAATTACCACAGCCTCGGTGCTCACGCTATCGAGAATATCGACCACAAGGAGGTTATATCCGAGGGCAGCAAGCTGCTCAGCGTACTGACGACCGATGCCCAGCGCCGCACCTGTAACAAGTGCCCACGCCTTACCGCGTGCTACCTCGCCCAAATTTCTCTTCGAAAGACACATACCGTCTACTTAATCTTATTAATCTCCTTCCACAAGCGCTCAGGAATATGCTCCTTGCAGTTGTGGCAGCACTGCATATCTACCGAGTACATACGCGCCATACAATAGTCACGATGGTCGCAGCCGCTACGAGTAGAGATATCACCCTCCTTAAGTTTATTCACAAACGCTGGGTCGTTGACCAGCGCACGCGCCATCTGCACAAGTTCAAAGCCCTCGTCGAGGACACGCTCGATACCCTCACGCGACACAAGGCCACCGACATATACGAGAGGACCCTTAAGTGCTGCGCGGAACTTCTTTGCATTCTCCAAGAAGTAGCACTCCTCGAAGTCATACTGCTTGATAAGCCACTGGCCGAAGAGAGAAACAACAATTTTCTGCAACCACTCGTTCCAGCCCATATAGTAGCCCATAGTCTTTGTTGGGATGCGACCACGCATAACTGCCATAGGAGCCTTAGACACGAAGCCAGACGAGAGCACGATGCCATCAACACCGAATGTCTCAATCTGCTTAGCAATCTCGATAGACTCTGGCACCTGGATACCGCTCTTGAAGCCATCCTCCATATTGTGTTTTACGAGCACACCCATACCCCTCTTACGCGCAGCGTTGACAACCTCCTCGAGGCACATATTCATAAAGCGCATACGATTCTCGAGCGAGCCACCATACTCATCACGACGGTGGTTAGTATAGGGCGAGAGGAACTGCGAGATGAGGTAACCGTGACCTGCGTGCACCTCCACCGAGTCGAAGCCTGCGTTATATGCCGTCTCCACTGCTGTGCCGAAGTCCTTAGCGAACTGCTTAATCTCTGCGTGGCTCATACGGCGGTGGAAGGTTGGCGAGTAGAGGTTAAAGCCATTAGATGCCGACACTGGGAAGCTGCCCGCAGTCGACCAATGTGTCATATTACCGCAGTGACCAAGCTGGATGGCTACCGCAGCACCCTCCTTATGCACCGCATCGGTAAGGTCACGAAGCTGTGGCACGATCTCGTCACGAAGCCATAGCTGCTTGTTGAACGAGATACCGCTACGGTTTATAGATGCGTAGGCTACGGTGGTCATACCCACACCACCACGAGCAACGCTCACATGATAGTCCTTAAGTGCCTGTGTAGGGCCAAAGTCACGACCCATAGACTCGAATGCCGCTGAGCGAATTACGCGGTTACGCAGCGTAACGCTACCAATCTTGTAGGGCGTAAAAAGTTTCGAATCCTGAAGACTCTTCTTATCTTCCATATCTTTAGATAATTGTTTGTTTCTCCATAAATGGCCTGTGGCCGATTAGTAAATGAATGGGATGATGCGCTTTCTGCCGAGCTTGGTAAACTCCTCGCCAAACTCCTTCTCGTAGCGCTTATAGAGCGACGCCGAACGAGGACCGAGGTTAGCAAATGTCCACCACGCAAAGACAACGCCCGCCACCGACCACGAAGCGATGGCAAAGCCCACCCACTCCATAAACTCGCCGAAGTAGTTAGCCGATGATACGAAGCGGAACATACCACCCTTAGGGATGTAGTGCTTCGTGTCGCCTGGCTTGCGAAGGTGACGGATAACATAGTCCGAGTGGATGTTTGTCACCATACCAAAGAGGAATACCGCTGCGCCGATATAGATGTATGGCTTCGACATCCAACCATCGTAGTAGCCCATCTCTGGGGCATAGTAGAATATCCAGCCGCCCTGCATTACGGCGTTGAGCGTATTGAAGATCATACCCATAAGCACGATACCGATAGGCATCTTCGAGTTACCACGCATAAGCATTGGGAAGATGAACGAGCGCTGGAAGTAGTGCAACTCGAACATCAAGAACAGAACCAACGGAGCTGCCTGCATACCATAGTCCGAGAGGTACCACAACGCTGCCATAGCGAAAAATACGGGCGACTCCATAAGCACCCAGCCCACCTTGTTTGGCACTGGGAAGCCATACTTTGGGTTAAAGAGGTAGCCATAGCCCGCCTCCACGAAGTACAATGCCACGAATACCACGAGGGCAATCGCCGCCATAACAGCAAGGAAAATGTTGTAGCACTCCAACGATATCAATTCCGAAAACATATTTATCTAAGTTTTAGTTAATGCTCCAATTTTACTACTTCCACCACGCCGCACCTCTGCCGCCATCGGCATCCACCGCCCAAGGCCCTTCAGCATAGCGTGATAGTGGTCATTATCGCCCTTTTTGTGTTACTTTTACCCACTGAGCCTTACCAATTTATACCCTTTGCATCGTTCTTCGTCTCTTGACCCTATGCGGATTGTCGAACACTATGGAAAATAATCGTGCAAAGATAGGAAAAAAAGTTGGAACGCCAATATTTATCAACCAAAAAACGATATCACTCATTTACATCGCCACCACATAGCCCCCATTTTCGCCATGGACCAGGGGTAAACAATAAGGGGCCGTCAACAAATTTCAGTTGACAGCCCCCATTTTGTGGGAAAGTTGTATAACAAGAGCTAATTTTAGGCGCACGAAGCTCGAAAATGCAGAGTTTACTGAGGCGTAAACAAGCAATTTGAGAGCGAGCGCAACGCCAAGATAGCCTTGTTAGAGCTTCAATATTATAGGAACATCACCTTTGTCGCGTCTCTCTCTGGCGCCTCTGGGATCTCGCAATCAGGATAACCGAAAGCGATAGCTACCAATAGCTTGTAACCCTCAGGGAGCTGCAACATCTCGAGGTAAGGCTTAGCCTCCTCAGATGCCATAACGGGAACAACGCTACCGAGGCAGCACGAGCCTACGCCCATACTCCACGCTGCAAGCATCATATTCTGCGAGAGAAGACCTGAGTCGTACTCGCCGCTATAACTAACCTCTGGGCAGGCAACAAAGACCACAGTTGGAGCATTGCGGAAGAAGTTACGGAAGCCCTCCTGCTCACCCATCTTAGGGTTCTGCTGAAGTGCCACAGCGGTAACGCCATCGATAAACTCCTTGCTATCAACAACTCTTACGGCCCAAGGCTGCATATTCATAGCACTTGGAGCATAGATGCCGCACTCGACAATTTTAGCCATCTGCTCACGACATACGGGTTCCTCCTTATAGCTACGGATAGAGCGGCGCGTCATAATAGTCTCGATGACAGCCTCCTCCTTCGAACACTCCTTCTTAGGGCCGCACTCCGAAGCGCAGCAACCGACTGCCGATAGGGCAACCATAAGTGCAATTACAGATTTGAACAACTTTCTCATAGCTTAAAAATTTACTTGTTTTCCCTTGAGTATCACCTGTTTAATAACAGGAGTCTGGTGCGCATAAGGCAGGTAGGCCAGCGATGGCAACGGCTTAGTAAGGTAGAAGTTAGCCACCTTACCGCGTGTAATCGAGCCAAAGTCCTTACTCTCGCCCATTGCCGCAGCGCTGTTGAGCGTAGCAGCGTTGAGAGCCTCAGCAGGAGTCATCTTCATCTTGATAGATGCGAGCGACACCACGAAGCGCATATTGCCCGAAGGAGCGGTACCAGGATTGAAATCCGAAGCCAACGCCACAGCCAAGCCCGAGTCAATCATCTTACGCGCTGGTGGGTACCCAATACCGAGGAAGAAGGCGCAGCCAGGCAGCATCGTAGGCATAGTATCGCTGCCACGCAGTGCCTCAACCTGCTCGTCGCCCATAGACTCGAGGTGATCAACAGACAAAGCCTTGTGCTCCACGCCAATCTCCACGCCGCCAGATATAGCCAACTCGTTGGCGTGAATCTTAGCCCTGAGTCCATACTTCGCACCCTCGGTCATAATCTTCGCCGTCTCCTCAACGGTGAAGAAGCCCTTATCGCAGAACACATCGACAAAGTCGGCAAGACCCTCCTTCGCCACGGCAGGAATCATATCGTTACATACATGGTCGACATATTCGGCCTGACGACCCCTATATGCACGACCAACGGCGTGAGCACCGAGGAAGGTAGCCCTCACCTCGATAGGCGCCGTCTCCTTGATACGACGGATGACGCGCAAGATTTTAAGCTCGTCCTCAAGCGTGAGGCCATAGCCCGACTTAATCTCGACAAGACCCGTACCCATAGCCATAATCTCGCGCACGCGCTCCATAGCCTGATTATACAACTCATCCTCCGAGGTATCGTGCAGACGGTCGGCAGAGTTAAGGATGCCGCCACCACGCTTAGCTATCTCCTCGTACGAGAGGCCGTTAATCTTATCGAGGAACTCCTGCTCACGGCTACCCGCAAAGACGATATGGGTATGCGAGTCGCAGAACGATGGGAAGAGCCACCCGCCCTGAGCGTCGATGACCTCGCAGCCATCGCACTCAGGGAGAGACTCCATAGTACCATAGTCCTTAATTCTACCATCCTCGGCGAGAAGCCACGCATTCTCCAGGGTCGCAATGTCGGCCATAGCCTTGCCCTCGACCTTGAGGCGGCCGCTCTCGTCGATGCCGACGATAGTACCTATATTTTTAACGAGTAGGCTCATAGTCGTTAAGGAAGTTAACCGATGTAGCAATGTGTGGGTACATTACCGTATCGTTATCAACGAATGGCACGACCTTGCGGTAAGCCTCGAACATAGCCTCAACCGATGCCGATGAACGCAATGGGCGGCGGAACTCCAACGCCTGTGCCGAGTTCATAAGCTCGATAGCGAGCACGCGCTCAGTATTCTGAACAACCTTCCAGAGCTTAGTAGCGGCATTCGAACCCATACTTACATGATCCTCCTGACCCTGTGACGATGGGATAGAGTCGCACGATGCTGGCCAGCACAAACCCTTCGACTGGCTCACGATAGATGCCGCAGTGTACTGAGGAATCATAAAGCCAGAGTTAAGGCCGGGGTTAGCAACGAGGAAGTTAGGCAGGTTACGAGCACCCGAAATGAGCTTATATGTACGACGCTCCGAAATGTTACCAAGCTCCGCAACAGCAATAGCAAGGAAGTCCATAGCCAAGGCGATAGGCTGACCGTGGAAGTTACCTGCTGAGATTACCTCGTCGCTATCTGGGAAGATAGTTGGGTTGTCGGTTGCAGAGTTAATCTCGGTCTCGAGTACGCTCTCAACATATGCGATGGTATCCTTCGACGCACCGTGCACCTGAGGGATACAGCGGAACGAATATGGATCCTGAACATGCTTCTTAGGCTGCTGGCCAATCTCGCTACCAGACAAAATTTCACGGAAGTTGCGCGCAGTCTCAATCTGTCCGTTGTGAGGACGGATGGCGTGTACATTGTGCTCGAATGGCTCCATACGGCCGTCGAACGCATCGAGTGACATAGCACCGATGTGGTCAGCCCACTTGCTGAGGCGCTTAGCATTGATGAGCGAGTAGACACCGTATGCCGACATAAACTGCGTACCATTCAAGAGCGCAAGACCCTCCTTAGAGCAGAGTGTGATAGGCTCCCAGCCCATCTTCTCCATCATCACGCTACCCTCAACAACCTCGCCCTCGATCTCCACATGGCCAAGGCCAAGGAGTGGCAAGCACATATGTGCAAGTGGAGAGAGGTCACCCGAAGCACCGAGTGAGCCCTGCTCATAGACCACAGGGATGATATTGTTGTTGAACATCTCGATGAGACGCTCAACGGTAATGAGCTGAACACCTGAGTGGCCGTATGAAAGCGACTGCACCTTGAGCAAAATCATAAGGCGCGCAATCTCCGATGGCACACGCTGGCCAGTACCGCAGGCGTGCGACATCATAAGGTTCTTCTGCAACTGCGACAAGCCCTCCTCCTCAACAGAGATGTTGCACAACGAGCCGAAACCGGTAGTAACGCCATAGATAGGACGACCTACGGTCTTGGTCTTCTGGTCGAGATACTCGCGACAGTGGTTGATGCGCTGCTTAGCGTCGTCGCTAAGGGCCAACTTGTAGCCCTTAGCGAGAATCTCCTCTACACGAGCGATGCTGAGTCGCTCTGCACTAATATAATGAATCATTGTAGTTCGTTTTAAGTATTATCACTATTTGTTTTCATTGTAAAGGCGCTCGATGAGCTCCATATCGGCAAGGTTAGGCAATGTAACCTTGAGCAGCGGTGTGCGCTCCATCTGGCGCTTGATAGCAAACATAGCGCCCTCGTTACGCGCCCAGCTGCGGCGTGCGATGCCGTTGTTTACATCCCAGAGCAACATCTCCTCGATGTGACGAGCCGAGTCTGCCGAGCCGTCGATGACCATACCGAAGCCGCCGTTGATAACCTCACCCCAGCCTACGCCACCACCGTTGTGGATAGATACCCAGGTAGCACCGCGGAACGAGTCGCCGATGACATTATGCACAGCCATATCGGCACAGAACTGCGAGCCGTCGTAAATATTCGAGGTCTCACGATATGGCGAGTCAGTACCTGACACATCGTGATGGTCACGACCAAGGACGATAGGTGCCGAAATCTCACCACGCTCGATAGCCTCGTTGAAGGCCAATGCGATGCGTGTACGACCCTCAGAGTCGGCATAGAGGATACGCGCCTGAGAGCCCACGACGAGCTTATTCTGCTTAGCCTCACGAATCCAGTGGAGGTTGTCCTCGAGCTGACCCTGAATCTCCTTAGGAGCATCCTTGAGCATATCCTCGAGCACCTGAGCTGCGATCATATCGCTCTTCTCCAAGTCCTCCTCCTTACCCGAAGTACATACCCAACGGAATGGGCCGAAGCCATAGTCGAAGAACATTGGGCCCATAATATCCTGAACATACGATGGATAGCGGAACTTGCCGTCCTCCTTAAGGATATCGGCACCTGCACGCGAAGCCTCCAAGAGGAAGGCGTTACCGTAGTCGAAGAAGTACATACCACGAGCCGTGAGCTTATTGACCGCAGCCACATGGCGACGCAACGACTCGCGTACGCACTCGTGGAAGCGCTCAGGCTCCTCAGCCATCATACGGTTAGACTCCTCGTACGAGTAGCCCACAGGGTAATAACCACCAGCCCAAGGGTTATGGAGCGATGTCTGGTCAGAACCGAGGTCGACATTGATATCCTCCTCAGCAAGTCTCTCCCAGAGATCCACAACATTGCCCACATAGGCAAACGACACGACCTCCTTGTTCTCCACAGCCTTGCGAACACGAGGCATAAGCTCGTCGAGCGATGAGTAGAGTTCGTCTACCCAGCCCTGCTGGTGACGCTTCTCCGCCGCTGCGATGTTAATCTCGGCAGTAATGCTCACAACACCCGAGATATTACCCGCCTTAGGCTGAGCACCCGACATACCGCCAAGACCGGCCGTTACGAACAACATACCACGCAAATCCTTCTGGCCATCCTTCATACGCTTACGCGCTGCGTTCATAACCGTAATGGTAGTACCGTGAACGATACCCTGAGGACCAATATACATATACGAACCTGCGGTCATCTGGCCATACTGCGACACGCCAAGGGCGTTGAAGCGCTCCCAGTCGTCCTGCGACGAGTGGTTAGGGATAACCATACCGTTGGTAACAACCACACGAGGAGCATCCTTATGCGATGGGAAGAGGCCGAATGGGTGACCTGAGTACATAACCAAGGTCTGCTCATCTGTCATCTCCGCAAGGTACTTCATCGCGAGGCGATACTGCGCCCAGTTCTGGAACACCGCACCGTTACCACCATAGGTAATAAGCTCGTGAGGGTGCTGCGCAACAGCCTTATCGAGGTTGTTCTGAATCATAAGCATAATAGCCGCTGCCTGGCGTGAGCGTGCTGGATACTCGTCAATAGAGCGAGCATACATCTCGTACTCAGGGCGCAAGCGATACATATAGATGCGGCCATAGGTCTTAAGCTCCTCCAAGAACTCAGGGATGAGCTCTGCGTGGTGCTTCTCAGGGAAGTAGCGCAAGGCGTTAGCCAAGGCGAGCTTCTTCTCCTCGTCGGTTAGGATATCCTTACGCTTAGGGGCGTGGTTGGCCTGTGGGTCGTAGGCGCGCTTTGCTGGTAGCGGATCGGGGATACCTGCCAATATATCTTTCTGAAAATCTGTCATTGTTCGCGTTAGGTTTTAAGATTTAGTTGTAATTAGTTGATTTTGCTCTCCACAACTGCCAAGATCTCCTTCTCAGCCTGCTGTGCCAATGCCTGGATCTCCTCAGCCTCGCGAACCAAAGCATCAGCTACGGCACGATCCTTAAGGCCAGCGGCGTTGATCTTAACATTGAGGCAAGCGCCCATAACTGCTGAGCGAGCAGCCAAAGCACCTACACCTGCATCCGATACCGAGTTAGGATTACCCTCCTCAGCCATAGCACGAACTACATCGAACGCCTTGTAAGCAGCCTTCATAGTACGAAGTGGCACCTGAGTAGCGTAGAGCGTAGCAGCCTCCATAGCCTCAGCGCGTGCAGCCTTCTCCTCCTCGGTACCCTTAGGCATACCGAATACATCCATAATCTTGTTGAACGCAGCAGTATCCTCATCAACGAGGTAGAGCAACTCGTTCATTACAGCCATACCGTTATCAGCCCAATCTGAGAAGAACTCCCAGCGGTCATCCCAGCCAGCCTTGTGAGACGAGAGGTTAGCAACCATAGTACCGAGAGCAGCAGCCAAAGCACCCATATAAGCTGAGATAGAGCCACCACCAGGAGCTGGAGACTCGCTTGCTGTCTCCTCAGCGAAGCCTGCGCAGGTCATATCAACGAGCTTCTTAACGCCCTTCTGCTCCTCAGCCTCGAGGATATACTCTACGACCTTCTCCTCTGGCTTAAACTCCTTGAGGTTTGAAAGACCCATAGACTCGATAGCAATGCGAACGAGCTCACGCTCAGGAAGACCTGTCGAGCGGTTCTGCTTGCGCAAGAAGTGACGACCAGCGTCAACGAGTGTGCTCTTAGGAACAAGACCTACGATCTCAGCACCTGTAACGCGAACACCACGAGCATCAGCAGCACGACATACCTCGTCGAAAGCGGCGTGAAGTGGAGTAACCGCAAGGTTAGTCATATTCATAGATACCTGAGCGATACCGTACTCCTCGATGAACCAGCCGATAGCCTTACAAGCCTTGAGTGTACCTGGCTTCATAACAGGCTTACCGTTCTCGTCCTTGATAATCTTACCTGTGATAGGGTTACCCTCACGCATAGGACGGCCCTTCTCGCGAACATCGAATGCGATGGCGTTAGCACGACGCGTAGAGGTAGTATTGAGGTTATAGTTAACAGCCACGAGGAAGTCACGAGCACCAACAGCCGTAGCACCGGTCTTAGCTACACCCTCATCGTATGGGCGAGCACCGAAATCTGGTTTGCGCGCCTCGTCCATCATCTTCTCAGGGAGTGCCTCGTACTCACCAGCACGGCACACTGCGAGGTTACGACGCTCAGGCTTGAAGGCAGCAGCCTCGTAGCAGTATGTAGGAACATTGGTCTCCTCAGCGATACGCTTAGCAAGTGCGCGAGCAAGCTCAGCACACTCCTCGAGGGTGATGCCCGAAACAGGGATAAGTGGGCAAACATCGCACGCACCCATACGAGGATGCGCACCCTTATGCTGGCGCATATCGATAAGCTCGGTAGCGCGCTTGATAGCTGCCACAGCAGCATCGCAAACAGCAGCAGGCTCACCTACGAAGGTAACAACGGTGCGGTTTGTAGCCTCACCTGGATCAACATCCAAAAGCTTAACGCCCTTCGATGCCTCGATAACATCGGTAATCTTCTTAATTGTTTCAAGATTGCGACCCTCTGAAAAGTTAGGTACGCACTCAATAATTCTCTTCTGCATAATAGTTTTAGGTTTTGATTTATGTTGATAACTCTTTTTTCTTCAATATTCCTGACCACTCTTCTTCGTTGCGGTAGTAACACTTATGCTACTCAATCTCGTAGTCCACATCGATGCGCTCGAGGCGGCGTGACTTGCAGTAGTCGCTGATGACCACATGCAGCGGGTTCACCTTGTATGCCTCCATTGCCTCCCACGATGGGAAGTCGGCGGTAAGCACTGCGTCGAACGACGAGGCCGTCTCCTTGGCATTTACGCCAACCTCGGCACGCAACAAACCATCAATCTTACCATTAAGTGCCTCAAGTTTGCTCTTCATCGAGAGGGCTATCTGCTGTGGTGTCTCCTCCAAATCGCGACGGAACTTCCACATTACAATGTGACGGATCATAGTTTTTATGAGTTTATTTAGGTTACTATATTCATTAATCGAACAAATATATATATTTTTTCTGGATTTTCAATAACAAAACGCACATTTTTTAACCACGAAATTTTCGCGCTAAAAATCATTGGCGTAACGATTGGCGTAACGAAAAATTTTTGTATCTTTGATAGAAATTTAATCGTAACACACTCTTATTAGTAAAAACTCTAAATTCGTTTAAGGATGGATATCTGGTTATATTGGGTCATAGCTGCCCTACTTCTATTTATCGTCGAGCTCTTCACCACGGGCCTTGCCGTTATTTGCCTCTCTATTGGTGCTCTTGGCGGTGCCATCGCCGCTGCGGCTGACGGCTCTATCGAGATTCAACTTCTCATCTTTGCTATCGTGTCGCTCATTGCTATCGTCGGCGTGCGACCCGTTCTCAAGCGCCTATACTACAAGGGTGGCGAGAAGATACACACCAACGCCTCAGCTATGATAGGCAAACACGGTGTCGTATATCAGGATGTCGACGGCGACGACGAGACAGGTAGGGTTATGATCGAGGGTGTCGACTGGCGCGCCGTAAGCGAGGATGGCACTACCCTGTCTAAGGGCACGAAGGTCGTAGTTACGGCCATAGATAGCGTTGTTCTAACCATTAAAAAACTATAAGTTATGTCACTGTCATTCATCGTTTTCTTCATCATCGCTGTCATTGCGGTGATATATGTACTCAAGGGCTTCAAGATTGTCCCACAGTCCGAGACACGCGTTGTAGAGCGCTTAGGTCGCTACGACCGTACCCTGCAGTCGGGCATCAACTACCTCTTCCCCATTATCGACCAGGCACGCGAGGTGGTGCAGCGTGACGAAATTAAGTATGCCGATGGCTCGAAGAGCGTGATTATGCGCACCACATCGCGCATCGACCTTCGCGAGCAGGTCTACGACTTCGACAAGCAGAGCGTTATCACCAAGGATAATGTCACCACCACGATTAACGCCTTGCTCTACTTCCAGATTGTCGACCCCGTTAAGTCGGTGTATGAGATTGACAACCTACCAAATGCTATCGAGAAGCTCACGCAGACAACGCTGCGTAATGTGATTGGTGAGTTGGAGCTCGACGAGACCCTTACCTCGCGCGACACCATCAACTCGAAGCTGCGCATCGTCCTCGACGAGGCAACAAATAAGTGGGGCGTGAAGGTTAACCGCGTGGAGCTTCAGGATATCACCCCTCCCGACTCGGTGCGTCGCGCTATGGAGCAGCAGATGCAGGCGGAGCGCGAGCGTCGTGCTAAGGTCCTTGAGGCAAGAGGCCAGAAGGAGGCTATGATTCTACAATCTGAGGGTGAGAAGGAGTCGCAGATTAATCAGGCCGAAGCTGAGCGCCAGACACAGATTCTCAAGGCACGAGGTGAGGCCGACGCCAAGGTTTTGCAGGCTAATGCCGAGGCGGAGGCTATCCGTAAGGTGGCAGAGGCCATTGCCGAGTCGAAGACCGACCCAGCGACATATATGCTCCTTATGAAGTATGTCGAGACACTCAAGGAGATTGGCTCAGGCGACCAGGCTAAGACCGTATTCCTACCATTCGAGGCAAGCAACCTCGTTGGTGCCCTCGGCTCACTTACCGAGCTACTTCCAAAGAAGCAGTAGCCGTCGCAATGCACTATAACAAAAGAGGTTGTCCCGAAAGGACAACCTCTTTAACTTTTGCATAGGGAGTAATTTATTTAACTCTTATCAAATTAATACCGTCACGGATTGGTACAATGACATTATCCACCCTCACATCCTCAACCACACGGCGATTGAACTCGACGATAGCAGCCGTATGGAGGTCATTGTGGGCAACCTTCTCCGCCACCTTACCATACCAAAGGATGTTATCGGCCATAAGTATCGAGCCCGAACGCACATAGCCACCATCCATAAGCATATCGTAATATGCGGGGTACTCCCTCTTGTCGCCGTCGATAAAGACCATATCGTAGACCTCACCGAGGCGTGGCACAACATCGAGTGCCGAGCCTATATGTTGGCGTATGCGGTGACCATACTCCGACGCCTCGAAGTACTTAGCTGCGATATCCTCAAGCTCGTCATCAACCTCGATCGTATCGAGAATCGCATCGTCCTCCAAGCCTCGTGCGATGGAGAGAGCCGAATAGCCGGTGAAAGTGCCAATCTCGAGCACCCGCTTTGGACGCATCATACGCACCAGCATCTCAAGAAGCTTACCTTGCAGGTGGCCCGATATCATTCGCGGATTAATCACGCGCAGGTATGTCTCACGCTCGAGGCGGTGCATAAGTTCCTCCTCAGGCTTGGTATTGTTCAGAATGTATTGTTCTAAGTTGTCCATAACTACTTATATATCAACCTTGACATTTTCGAGAAGCACTCTGCCGCCACATCGCGAATCTGCGCTGCGGTGATGGCCGCCACCTTCTTATACGCCTCCTCGAGCGTATCGATATCCTTGTACAGCAAGAAACTCTTGCCCGCACCGAGCATATAACCCTCGTTCGACTCCATAGAGATTGCCATCTGCGCCACAAACTGACGCTTTGCAACAGCCAGACGGCGTGGCGACACCACATCGCGTGCCAGCGAGGCAACACTCTCCTCGATAAGCTCCACGCAGCGAGGCATATTGTCGTGGTCGGACGAGAAGTAGATGCCCACAATGCCACAATCCGAATATGGCGTATATGTCGCCTCGACATTATACGACAGGCCTCGTTTCTCCCTCAACTCGATATTTAACAACGAGTTAGCCGAAGGACCACCGAGGATATTTACCAGCAGTGCCAGCGGCAGCCTACGCTCATCAGCAATACTAAAGCCACGCGCACCGATGATACCGTGCGCCTGATGCGTATGGCGTGAGAGGCGCACATCAAAGGGTTCATATGCAAGCGGCTGCACACGCTCATAGCCTCGCACCGTTGGCGTAATAGAGCCTAGATAGCGCTCCGCAACAGCGCGTGCCGTGGCAACCGAAAAGTTACCAATCGATGAGAATACCATCTGGTCGGTGGTATAGCACCTATCGACGAAGCGTCGCATCGCCTCGGTGTCGAACTTAGCAATCGAAGCCTTCGAGCCGAGGATGTTATGCCCCAGCTCCGAGCCCTTGAACATAAGGTCCTCGAAGTCGTCGTAGATGCGCTCCGAGGGCGAATCCTTATACGAATTAATCTCGTCGGCGATGACCTCACGCTCCTTCTTAAGCTCCCTTTCTGGGAATGTCGAGCAGAATATCACATCGCCAATAAGCTCCACCGCACGCTGGAAGTCGCGTCGCAACACCGTAGCGTGGAGCGTGGTATCCTCCTTCGTGGTGTAGGCATTAAGCTCACCTCCGAGGTTCTCCAGACGACAGTTCACCTGATAAGCCTTGCGACGCTCCGTGCCCTTAAATAGGGCGTGCTCGGTAAAATGAGCAATGCCATACTCACCCTTGAGCTCATCACGACAGCCAGCATTTACCACCATAGCACAGTGCACCACACCGCTACGCACTTGGCGATGGATGCCTCGTATGCCGTTGGGCAGTGTATATGTCTCAAACTCCTTCACTACTTCTCCTTTTTAGCATTACCACGACGCTCCATATGCGCCTTGAGATATTTGCCCGTATAGCTCTTCTGGCACGCCATCACCTCCTCAGGCGTGCCCGCAACGACGACATATCCGCCCTCCTTGCCAGCCTCAGGACCAAGGTCGACAACCCAGTCGGCACACTTGATGACATCCATATTATGCTCCACAACCACCACCGTATGACCTCGCTGAATCAGGGCATCGAAGGCACCGAGAAGTCTTCCAATATCGTGGAAATGGAGGCCCGTAGTAGGCTCGTCAAATATAAACATAACGCGCTCATTACTACGCTCCTTAGTGAGGAACGAGGCGAGCTTTACGCGCTGCGACTCACCACCCGACAGCGTCGACGAGGATTGTCCAAGTTTAACATATCCAAGACCGACTTGTTGCAGTGGTCGTATGCGCTCGACGATGCGCTTACAAGTGCTATTCTCCTTATCGGCCGAAAAGAACTCCATAGCCTCGTCGACCGACATACTGAGTATATCAAATATATTCTTATCGCGATACTTAACCTCCAAAATCTCCTGCTTGAAACGCATACCACCACACGCCTCACACTGCAGCTCGACATCGGCCATAAACTGCATACTCACCTTGATAACACCCTCGCCCTCGCACTCCTCGCATCTGCCGCCAGGCATATTGAACGAGAAGGCCGCAGCCTGTATGCCCGTATGCTTCGAGTAGGGCTGGTCAGCAAAGAGTTTACGAATCTCGTCGTAGGCCTTGATATATGTCACAGGATTTGAGCGTGTCGACTTACCGATAGGCGACTGCGATACCATCTCTACGCCCTGCAACTGGTGGCTATCGACATCTATGCCATCGTGATCACCTGGCGTGAGCGTAGTCTCCGATATGCGGCGCTTGAGCGCTGGGAAGAGGACATCATCGGCAAGCGACGACTTACCCGAGCCCGAAACTCCCGTAATGCAGGTCAGCACACCAAGCGGAATCTCGACATCCACATTCTTAAGGTTATGGTGGCGCACACCTCGCAAGCGCACCGTGCCCGCAGCAGCGCGTCGACGCTCTGGAACGGCAATCTCCTTACGACCCGTAAGATAGTCTGCAGTAAGCGAATTGGCCACACCATCAATCTCCTCGGCAGGGCCGCTATACACCACCTCACCACCACCGACACCTGCCTCTGGGCCCATATCCACAATCCAATCTGCGGCACGCATCACCTCCTCCTCGTGCTCCACCACGATGACCGTATTATCCAAATCACGCAGCTGCTTGAGCACACCTATAAGACGGTTCGTATCCCTCGGGTGGAGGCCGATACTTGGCTCGTCGAGGATATACATCGAGCCCACAAGGTTCGAGCCCAGCGATGTCGATAGGTTGATGCGCTGCGACTCGCCACCCGACAGCGACACGGAGAGGCGGTCGAGTGTAAGGTAGTGAAGTCCTACCTCCATAAGATATTTCAGGCGGCTGCGTATCTCGATAAGCACTCTTTCGGCACTCTTTGCCTCGAACTCGTCGAGCTTAAGACCGTCGAAAAAGTCAACAAGCTCGCCGATGGTCATAGCCACCACCTCGGCAATACTCTTGCCTCCGACCTTGACATACAGCACCTCCTTGCGTAGTCGTGCACCGCCACACTCAGGGCATAGCGTCTTGCCCATATATCGAGCCTTAAGCACCCTATATTGCACCTTATGGCGCTGCGTATCGACATAGGTAAAGAAGTCGTCGATGCCGCCAAAATACTCAGTACCACGCCACAACATCTCCCTATGCTCGTCGCTCAGCGCGTAGTATGGCGTGTGTATCGGGAAGCCGACCTTCGACGATGCAAGCACCAGATCACTCTTCCACTTACCCATAGTAGCGCCATTCCAGCAGGCAACAGCGCCGTTGTATATACTCTTCGATTTATCGGGGATAACCAAATCCTCGTCGATGCCCGTAACCTTACCATAACCCTCGCATACGGGGCAGGCACCCAGCGGGTTGTTGAACGAGAAGAGGTGCTCGGTAGGTCGCTCGTAGGCGATGCCATCCTCGTCGTAGCGCGATGAGAAGCTCTCCACCTTATCTGTCACGATATACACCACACCTGAACCATAGCCCATAGCGCGTGCCACCGAGTCGGCAAGGCGAGATGTGGTCTCAGCATCGTGGCTCAGCGTGAGGCGGTCGACAACAATCATCACCTCCTCGAGGTTCATATCGTCGCTCACCTGTGGCATAAAGTCCTCGACGAACATCACCTCATCACGATAGCGCACTCGGGAGATACCATCCTCCATAAGCGTCAACATACGCTCGATGAGGTCCTCCGACTGCTTGAGGAGCATAGGCGCTGCCACGCATAGACGCTTGCCATCCTCCATACGCAGAATATGGTCCACCACATCGTCGACCTCGTAGCAGCGAATCTCAAGACCCGTCTTGGGCGAGTAGGTGCGGCCGATGCGCGCAAAGAGCAGCTTCAGGTAGTCATAAATTTCGGTCGTCGTGCCCACAGTAGAGCGTGGGTTACGCGAGATAACCTTCTGCTCGATGGCGATAGCGGGAGCGATGCCCTCAATCATATCGACATCGGGCTTCTCCACCCTACCGAGGAACTGACGCGCATAGGCCGAAAGGCTCTCGACATAGCGACGCTGACCCTCCGCAAAGATTGTATCGAAGGCGAGAGTCGACTTTCCAGAGCCCGAAAGACCTGTAACCACAACAAGCTTAGAGTGCGGAATCTCGACATCCACACTCTTGAGGTTATGCACCCTCGCACCCTTTATTTTTATCTTGTTATCCAACTAAATAGGCAATTAATTGTTTTTCCATTTACCACACCACCAATCCGTACCACCCCTTAGAGCACATCTACCGTAGCACCCTCGACCTTCGAGAGGCGGTTGATGAGTTGCTCCGAGTCGCCCTCACGAATCGAGAGGGTCATAGTGCAGAGGTTGTCGAACTCCTGACCGAGAATGTTGGGCTGCATATCCTTAACGATGCGCATAACATCATTCATAGCGATATAGGAGAAGGCCACCGTAAGTCTCACATCTACCGTACGCTCGACAATCTCACACTCGGCAAGCACCTGCGCCGTAGACTCCTTATATGCTGCGATGAGGCCCGGCACACCGAGCTTTGTGCCGCCGAAGTAGCGCACAACGACGACGAGGCAGTTAGTCACCTCCTGCGAAAGGAGCTGACCGAGGATAGGCTTACCCGCCGTAGACGAGGGCTCACCATCGTCGTTAGCCCTAAAGTGTTCGCCCTTAGCACCCAGACGCCAGGCGTAGCAGTGGTGCGTAGCGTCGAACCACTTTTTGCGCAGGGCATCGAGGTGCGTCTTTATCTCCTCCTCGCTCTCCACAGGGTAGGCGTAGACCAAGAACTTACTACTGAGCTGTCGGTAGGTTGTCTCGGCTGCGCGTGCTATCGTCTTATAACTATCGTTTGCCACTCCGTATCGCTTTATTCGTTACTCGATAGATGAGAATATGCGGTTCCAGCGGATGCCACCGCCTGCGGGGTCAACCGAGAACCATACATACGACGCCTTACCAACGATGTGATCCTCAGGCACGAAGCCCCAGAAGCGCGAGTCGAGCGAGCCGTGGCGGTTGTCACCCATCATAAAGTAGTAATCCTGCTCGAAGGTATATTCCTTAGCCAGCTCACCGTCGATATAGACATCGCCATCGCGCTGCTCCACAGCGTGACCCTCGTAGGCCTCGATGCAGCGGCCATACATAGCCATATTCTCCTCGTTAAGCTCGATCGTTGCACCCGCCTGAGGCACCCAGATAGGACCCATATCGTCGATAGTCCAGCGGCGAGGGCCCCTGGTTGCGATGTGAGGAATGAGGCTGCTGCCCGAAATGGCTCCGCCAATCTTCCTGAGCTTATAGCGCGTAGTATCGGCATACTCCGAAAGCTGGTCGTCGGTAACAGGAAGCTCCATATAGCTACCCGTAGCAGCATCGATACCCACCTTAAGAGGCTTCGAGGTGTACTCGTTGTAGTAGATGTATTGGCGCTTAGGCACGAAAGCCTCCTTCTCGCCATTGTGATACACCGCACCGTTGATAATCATCAGACTATCGCCAGGCACACCCACACAGCGCTTGATGTAGTTCTCCTTCTTATCTGTTGGACGCACTGCAATGGTGAGATTGTCGGCGATATTCTTGCGTCTCTCTGCCGTTGTAGCACCCAGCTGCGAGTCACGCAGGAGCTCGTAGTAGCTCATAGATGCCATCTCCAAGGCTACGGTATCGCCCTCCGGGAAGTTAAAGACCACGACATCACCACGCTCCACACGACCCGTACCTGCAAGGCGGCGGTACTCGCGCTCGCACGCCGTAGAGAATGAGTTTTTCGTTGGGTTAAGCGGCATAGTGTTATGCACGAAGGGGAATGAGAGTGGCGTCATAGGGACACGAGGTCCGTACGACACCTTATTTACCAAGATGTAGTCGCCAGCCAGCAGCGTGCTCTCCATCGAACCCGTAGGAATCACGAACATCTGGAACCAATAGAGCTGCACGAAGGTGGCCACCACCGTTGCGAAGATTATGGCATTTACCCAGCCATAAATCCAAAGGTAAACTTTATTCTGGCTCTTAAGCTCGCACCACAGAGCTACGGCTAGCACCGCAACGAGGGTTATGACAAATGGTTGCTCCCACTTAAACACGAGCATATGCACCAACACGCCCACCACCACGGCAAAGACGAGTGCGCACCATACGGCCCACACCACGCGCCACCACGCGTGACGCTCGCACATCCTCTCGTGCCAGCGCTGGATATGGTGACCGATGTAGTAGTCGTAGATGAGTGGCAGGACTACTGGTAGCACCCACCACGCCCCGTACCACAGCAAAAAGAGGGTGGCGATGATGGCCACCGTAGATGCAAGGAACCAGGGATTAGCGAAGAATCGCGATATTGCAGAAAATATGTTTTTCATCAATCAATAGTTACTCATTCAAAATTTCGCCCCACAGCGAGGCCCTCCATCAAGCGCCGCTATGCGCTACAAGAGGTCATCCATTGAGTGAACACCCGCCTTGTTGCTGATGTACTCACCTGCAAGCACCGCACCGAAAGCCAACGCACGGCGGTTGGTAATCGAGTGCTTAAGCTCCAAAACATCGTCCGACGAGGTGTAGGTGATGGTATGGATGCCTGGCACCATACCCTCGCGGAACGACTCAATCTCCAACACAGAGGCATCGGCCGAGGCGCTATTGCTCCACGAGCTCTTACGCTCGAGGTTGTCGATAATGCCCTCAGCAAGGGTTATAGCCGTTCCACTTGGCGCATCCTTCTTCCACATATGGTGGGTCTCCTCAATACGCACATTATACTGCGGATATGGATTCATAAGCTCTGCCAAGCGACGATTGAGACGGAACATCATATTGACGCCAATCGAGAAATTCGAGGCGTAGAAGAGTGCACCGCCCTTCTCCTCGGCCAGCGCCTCCATCTCCTTAAGTCGTGCCAACCAGCCCGTACTACCACACACCACACGACCACCTGCGCTGAGTACCTTCTCGACATTTGCTGCTGCCGTCTCAGGCGTTGTGAACTCGAAGGCCACATCTACCTTTGCGATATTCTCCTTGGTAAGCTCCTCTTGATTAGCCTCGTCGATGACAAGCTCCACGCTATGACCACGCTCCAAGAGGATACGCTCAATCTCGCGTCCCATCTTACCGTGACCTATAATTGCACATTTCATACTCTTTTTCATTTATAAAAACAACGGCGTAAAGGTAATAAAAATTTCGCAATCGTGGGAGTCATTCCCCTATTTTTGCGTATCTTTGGCGCTCAATTACCGCTATGAAAAGATTTATACGATATAACTTAGTTATAATTGCTGCGCTGGTGTGCCTCCTGAGCCCCGCCGCAGCACAAAGTCGACTACCACGACAGGTCAGCGACTCGATATGTGCCACGCTGCGACGCATAACACTCAACGAGGTGGCGGGAAGCTATGTCAAGATTGAGAGCACACGCATCATCGAAAAGGGAAAAAGTCGCACCGTAGAGGTGCGCACATCGGTAGAATTGGCATACTACCCTATGCGCCCCGAAAGCGTGAACAGGATATATGCCGAGGTGCGCAACCAGCTGCCAAGCAAGTACCGCAACTACACGCTCTTGATATACAGCAGCGGCAGACTCATCGACGATTTGATACCCCACCACTACCGCAAGGTGGAGGGTAGTCGCAGCTTTAGGCACAGCGTCGAGCAGCCACTTATCACGCGCCTAAGCAGCATATCACAGCCAAGTAAAGGACTACTAACCAGACATATAGCCCTTTGGCAGAGCCACGGTCGCTACTTCAACCAGAACACCAATATGTGGAGCTGGCAGCGACCCCGACTATGGGAGACCGTCGAGGACCTATACACGCAGGGCTATGTGCTGCCCTACCTCGTTCCGATGCTCGAGCGTGCGGGTGCGAGCGTACTCCTTCCCAGGGAGCGAAGCGTGCAGAGATTTGAGCTTATCGCCGACAACGACAAGGGCATCGACGACAGCCACTACAAGGAGCATAACGGCACCAAACATTGGCATAGCGGCGGTTCGGGCTTTGCGCACCACTACGAGAGCTACGCCTCTGGCGAGAATCCATTTGATGACGGCACGGTGCGAATGGTCGAGGCGGTGAAGGTGGGTGACAGCAAACCCTCAACAGCACATTGGGGTGGCAAGATTGAAAAGGCAGGCATTTACAGCGTATATGTCTCATACGCAACGACTAAGAAGTCAGTACCCGACGCTCGTTACACCGTACACGCATCGGGTGGCGACAGGGAGTTCGTCGTCAATCAACGAATGGGCGACCGAATGTGGGTATGCCTCGGTGACTTCTACTTCGAGGAGGGCAACCACGCAAAATTAGTGAGCCTTAGTAACATCTCCGACCACAAGGGTATCGTTACGGCCGATGCCATAAAGATTGGTGGCGGTATGGGCAACATACGCCGCAGCGTGAGCAGCGAGCTACGCGTAGAGGGCGAGGAGTACGAGGAGACGACAAGCGGCTACCCACGCTTTACCGAGGGTGCGCGATACTGGTTGCAGTGGTCGGGATTCAGCACCGATGTCTACGCCGGCAAAGATGGGAAGGACGACTACAAGGAGGACTATATGTCCCGTGCTCATTGGGTTAACGCTCTGATGGGTGGTAGCGAGAGACTCAAGGGTGAGGCAGGAAAATCTATCCCCGTAGACCTCGCCTTTGCCTTCCACTCCGACGCTGGCGTGAGGCTCAACGACGATGTTATCGGTACGCTGGGCATCTACTCGACCAAGGAGAATAAGGCGCGCTTCGAGGGTGGTGCGTCGCGTCTGCGCTCGCGTGACCTCACGGACCTCATAATGACACAGATTGTCGACGACATACGCGCCAAGTACGAGCCTAATTGGGTGCGTCGTGGTATGTGGGATAGGGCCTACTATGAGGCACGAATGCCTGCCTGTCCGACGATGCTTCTCGAGCTGCTGTCGCACCAGAACTTTGCCGATATGCGCTACGGCCTCGACCCCTCGTTCCGCTTCGATGTCAGTCGTGCCGTGTACAAGGGTATGCTTAAGTATATTGCAAGTCAGTATGGCTACGACTATGTGGTGCAGCCGCTACCCGTAAATAGCTTTGCCGTAGAGCTTTGTGGCAACGAGGCACTCCTTAGCTGGCAGGCGACAAATGACCCTCTTGAGCCTACGGCAGCGCCCGACTACTATATCCTATACACGCGCGTAGATGATGGAGGTTTCGACTGCGGCAAGCGCATCGACACCAACTATGCGGTGGTGGCACAGGAGGCGGGTCGCATATATAGCTACCGCGTGACCGCCGTCAACGAGGGTGGCGAGAGTTTCGACTCGGAGACCCTTTCTGCATATGTCGACAAGCACAGCAAGGGTACGGTTATGATTGTCAACGGCTTCGACCGAGTGGCAGCGCCATACAGTATTCAGGGCGAGCAGATGGCGGGATTCCTGAACAACTATGACAGCGGCGTGGCACACATTGCCGACATCTCGTTTATCGGTGAGCAGGTCGTATTCGACCGTGCGCTATCTAAGTCGGAGAGCGAGACCAACGCCCTCGGCACCTCGTACAGCGACTATGAGACGCGCATCGTGGCAGGCAACACCTTCGACTACCCCGCCCTCCACGGCAAGGCCATCGCCAAGAGCGGCTACTCCTTCGCCTCGGCATCGCACAAGGCTGTAAGTGAGGGGCATATCGCGCTTGAGGATTACGCCATTGTTGACCTTATTCTCGGCAAGCAGCGCACAACGGCCATTGGTCGTGGCACATCGGGCTACCACTTCGAGGTGTTCAGCGATGAGCTACAAACCGCTCTCCGCCGATACACCGAGGCGGGAGGTGCACTGATGCTCAGCGGCTGCTACATCCTCGATGACCTATGGCACGCGCCAACAGCTATGGAGCAGGACCAGACCTTTGCTAAGGAGGTGTTGCATACCTCATTCGGAGGTGCTATGGCATCGCGTAACGGCGAGGTCTATGCCCCCTCGACGAAGTTTACGCGCAAGAGGCAGAACATCACCTTCAGCACCACGCCCAACGAGGATATCTACCCAATAGAGTCACCCGAGGTGGTGATGCCAGCAGGCAAGGGCGCCTTCACCATCCTCCGCTATGAGTACTCGCAGGCATCGGCCGCAGTGGCCTACGATGGCGAGAATAGGGTCATACAGCTGGGCTTCCCATTTGAGACCATCGAGGGTGAGGCAGAGCGCGAGAAGCTGATGGCAGCGATACTTAAATACCTAACCGAGAAGAGAGAAAAATAGAGATATGGCACTATCAAAACAGAGCTTTCGCAGCGTGGCGATGCCTATGGCTATGGTCGTAGGTGCGCTGCTTTGCCGCCCCCTGGCCGTAGTTGAGGAGGTGACGGCACATATGCTCACACCACTACTCATCGCCTCGATGCTCTTTATCACCTTCTGTCGCGTCGATATCAAGACAATGCGCCTCAAGATGATACACCTATGGATGCTGCTCGTGCAGTTCGTCGGTTGCGTCGTGGTCTACTACGCCACCCTGCCACTACTTGGCGAGTGCGTGGCGCAGGGCGCTATGATATGTGTGATGGCACCCATCGCAATGGCTGCGGTGGTAATAGGCGGTATGCTTGGCGCCGACCTCAACACAATGGCGACATATAGCCTCATCTGCAATATCGTCACCGCCGCCATCGCCCCCATTATCCTCCACGCCTTTGGTAATGGCAGCTGCACCTTTGCTGAGATTGCGGGGCGCGTGATACCGACACTCGTCGCTCCCTTCGTCGTTGCACAGCTACTACGATGGCTAACACCCAAGGTGGCGGCAGCGATAGCAGCACGCTCGTCGATATCGTTCTACCTATGGCTAACCGCCCTAATCCTTGTTCTTGGACGCACGACGGCCTTTATCCTCGACACAGATGCCGACCCACTCATCGAGGTGGAGCTGGCACTTGTGGCCCTGGTGCTCTGCATTGCGCAGTTCTCGATAGGCCGACTTCTTGGTAGGCTCGCAGGCGATGTGGTGGCGGGAGGTCAGTGTGTGGGACAGAAGAATACAATCCTCGTGGTGTGGATGTCGCTCAACTTCCTCAACCCCGTAAGCTCGGTTGCCCCTACTGCCTATATCGTATGGCAAAATCTCGTTAATAGCTATCAGGTCTACAAGGCGGGCAAGCGCAGGTAACAGCACAGCACAAAAAATTAGGACTGTCCCAGAAAGGACAGTCCTTTTGTTTATAACATATCTATGCACGCAGCGAAAGCCCCGTATATGCAAGCGCCCGCCACTCGAGGGTGGTCTACTTACGAAGGATGGCTACTTGTTCTCCGCTGCGGCTTTGACACGCGCCAACTCGGCCTTAGCCTGCGCAACCTTGCTCTTATGCTCCGACTCTACGGCCTTAACCTTTGCCTTAGCGGCAGCAATCTCGTCCTTGGCGTGCTTGATATCAGCCTTATATGCCGATGTAGCGTTATCGAACTTGCTCTTAGCCTCAGCCATATTGCGCTTATACTCATCCACTGCGAGGCGGTACTCATCCTTCTCGCGGTTAAACTTATCGCGTGCATCATCAAGGCGACCGTCCGCCTCGTCGACAATACGGCGGCTCTCGCTACGAGCCTCGCTGATAGCGGCCTTACGCGCGTCAACAGCTCTATCATATGCAATCTGAGCCTCCGATACGCTCTTGGTAGGCTCCTGTGCCGACAGCGTTGCAGCCACTGCAACACCTGCTAATAGTAGGAATAGTCTCTTCATAACCCAACTTGTTTTATATTTCAATCGATAACAAATGTAGAAAAAAAATCACAATCATACAAATAAAAAACAATAAAAATGACGCTCTATGTTATCAGCATAGAGCGTCATTTTTGTATTAAAGTGCTTTTACGGGGCAAATGCTACCTTACGAACTCCACAACAAGGGTCGACATAGGTGCAACCTTAACGCCAGTCATCTTGATTGGCTCGCCGGTGATAACATTCACTCCGTCGCCAAGGCCCTCGGTAATCTCAGCATAGCGCGCCCAAGGCACGGTGCGCTCGTTGTCCGAGTTGTTGATATAGACGAAGACCACCTCGTTATCGTTGTAGCGGAAGTATGCGTAAGTGTTATCGCGGTCGATGAAGTGAAGCGTCTTGCCGCTGTGGATAACCTCCTTCGACTTACGCCAATTCATAATGTGGCGTGTGTAGTCGTAGACCTCCTTCTGCGCACCGAAGTGGTTTGCTCTATCGAAGAGGTTGATTCTATCGCCCTCCCAGCCACCAGGGAAGTCAACGCGGAGCGTAGGATGGCCCTTAGAGCGGTCAGTAGAGCGGAACAAGAGCTCGTCGCCGTAGAGCATCTGTGGCATACCACGCAGCGTAGCAAGGAGCGTGTGCACGATCTTCATACGACGCGCATCGCCCTCGCACACATCACCAATACGGTCGGTGTCGTGGTTAGCCGCCATAATCATCATATTAGAAAGGTCGTGGTAGACGAAGTCGTGCGACAGAACATCGTAGACGCGTGTCATACCCTGACCCCATCCACCATTGCCAGACTCGGTCATAGCGGCACGGATAGCGTCGTGGAGCGGGAAGTCCATAATCGACTTAAGGTGCGAGTCGAAGCCATCCTTGTTGGCATTGCCGCCCTGCCAATACGCAAGCTGAGGGATAGACGATGTCCACACCTCACCAACGATGTTGAAGTTAGGATACTCTGCCATCACAGCCTCACACCACTTGCTCATAGGCATCTTCTCGTTATAAGGGTATGTGTCGACACGGAAGCCATCGAGGTCGGCGTACTCAATCCACCATACCGCCCACTGCTTGAAGTAGTTGAGCAAGTACTCGTTATCGAGATTCATATCGGCCATCGAACGGTCAAACCAGCCGCTCTCCATCTGGTAGAGGTCGGCCTTCGAAGCGTTGAAGTCCATATTGGTTGAGAATGTCCAATTCGACTGCGTGTACTTATCCCACTGGTGTGTCCAGTCAGCAAATGGCTGGTCGGCGTACCACCAATGCGAAGTAGAGCTATGGTTAGGCACGATGTCCATAATCACCTTAAGGTCATGCTTGTGGCACTCCTCGACATACTCCTTGAAGAGCTCGTTGCTGCCGTAGCGTGGGTCGATGAGGTAGTAGTCGCTGCACGAGTAGCCGTGGTACGACGCGCCATTCTCGTTATCAAGCAAGAGAGGTGTAGACCAGATAGCCGTAGCACCGAGGTCAGCGATATAGTCCAAGTGGTCGATCATACCCTGCAAGTCACCACCGTGGCGGCGACCAGGATTTGAGCGCAAGGCCTTCTCCGCCGTGTCGTCGGTAGAGTCATTCGATGGGTCGCCATTAGCAAAACGGTCAGGCATAATGAGGTAGACGAAGTCGGCATTCGTAAAGCTCAACCTCTCGCGCGAACCCTCACGACGCTCAGCAATGGTATAAGGATAGTCGTAGCGGCGCTTGCCATCGCTAAAGCGGAGTGTGTACTCGCCAGCAGCGGCATCGTCGCTGATAGCCACATCGACAAAGAGGTAGTTGGGGCTATCGGCCTGGTGCACCTTAGCGACCGCAACGCCACTATCCTCGGGGAGGATAGCCACATCGAAAGCCGAAATGCCATCGCCATTAATCATAAGCTGCAACGGGGTATTCATACCCACCCACCACGACAATGGCTCGATGTGTTTGATATCGAACTTAGGCTTTGCTGCCGAGGCATTGAAAGCCACGGCAAGAAGCATAATAATGGTAAGAACTCTTTTCATATCTAATCACTTATTTTACCAATATTTTGTAACTCCAAGGCAGAAGATCTCGCTCGAAATGGGTATCGAGCACAAACTCCTCGCCCGTAATGGCATCACGATACGCACCGGCATAGATACCCGTATGGAAGTCGGCGTGGATAGTGAATGGCGAGAGATTCATAATAGCCACCACACGGCTGCCCGACACCTCGCGCACGAAGGTCATAATGCAATCCTTTGCGTTATTCTCAATCTCTATCATCTCGCCGCCACGCTCACCGCCATCGAGTGCCCTCTCTCTATGCTTGAGCGCTGCGAGCCTGCGGTATAGCTCCGTAGTTCGGTTTTCTGCGTAACTCTCAGCCGGTATAGGGTCGCGATCGAAGAAGGCAAACGAATGGTCGTAGCCAACCTCCTGACCCGTATATATCAGCGGCATAGTCGACGGCATAAGGAATGTCATCGCCGACATCACCTCAAGTGCCCTACCGAAGCGTGACTGCTCCGAGCCGCTCCACGAGTTCTCGTCGTGGTTCGAGGTGAAGCTCATCCTGAGTGCCTGCTTAGGGTATCGAGCCCGTTCGGCGTGGATGGCGTTGCGCATATCCCACACCCTGCGCGCTCCCTTAGCGATGTCGCACATAATGTGGTGAATGTTCCACTGGTAGCTCATATTAAATGCCCTATCGAATAGGTTATCCTCCTCGGCCTCAGCGAGCATAAAGATATCAGACTTGATGGCGTGCAGCTCCTCGGCAGCCTCCTGCCAGAACTCGATGGGCACAAGCATAGCCATATCGCAGCGGAAACCGTCGACGGCAAACTCCCTAACCCAATAGCACATAGCCTCAATCTGACCTCGCCACACATCGCGATTGGCGTAGTTTAGCTTCGCCGTATCGGTCCAATCCCAGGGCACCTTAGCCTGACCATCGGTCTCACGCTCGTACCAATCGTATGGCTTCTCATCAAGCCAACGAGCATCGCGTGCCGTATGGTTAGCCACCCAGTCGAGCAGTACGCGCATACCCAAGGCGTGAGCTGCGGTGATGAAATCCTTAAGATCGGTCTCCGTACCGAACTCAGGGTTGACGCCCTGATAGTCACGAATCGAATAATAGGAGCCGAGCGAGCCCTTACGACCATCAAGGCCAATAGGATAGATCGGCATAAGCCAGATGGCATCGATGCCTATGGAGCGCAGAAATGGGAGTCGCTCAATGGCAGCACGGAATGTACCCTCGGCAGTAAATTGCCTGACATTCATCTCATAGAGCACCGCCGAGTAGCTCCACTCTGGATTTTTGTATATCATTAACACTCAAAAATATACGGAGTACGCCACTCGATACGAGCGGCGTACTTCGTTTGTTAGTTATTACTTAGACAAGAGCATAAACGCCCAAGCACCAAGCTCCACAACATCGCCCGCTGCGTAGCTCTTAGCCTCGCCACAAGCGCAAGTGTAATCGCCAGCCTCTACCTCAGTAACAACAAATGAGGTAGGCTCAGCTGAGAAGTTGAAGTAGCAGAATACCTTATTCTCGCCCTTCTCGCGAGTAAATGCGAGGACGGTCTCAGGTGTGTTCTCAACATACACCACAGGTGCTACATCGTTACCAGCTGCGAGGGCTGCGTTGTTGTGACGGAAGGCGATGAGAGCCTTGTAGAAGTCGCGATACTCCTTGCCATACTCCAAGTCAACAAGCTCCTTGATAGAGTCCTTCTCGAAGAACTCGAGACGACGGCCAAGGCCAATCTCCTGACCTGTGTAGATGAGTGGCTGACCCTGTGGCAACACATATGTAAGCGCTGCGAATGCCTTGTGACCATCGCCCATACGCTCCATCTCAGTACCAGCCCAAGAGTTCTCATCGTGGTTCGAGGTGAACATAAGACGCATAGCTGGCTGAGCATAGTTCTGTGCATCGCGAGCGATGTACTCCTTAAGGTCAGCAACGGTCTTAGCATCGGTCTTGATGGTGCCATCGCCTGCCACATTCTTAGTCTCGCTACCACCCTTAGCCATAGCATTCATCATATGGTGGAACTCCCACGCGTACGAAGCGTCGAAGCCGCACTCGTGCAACCACGATGCCTCACCCTCAGCAAGGAGGTAAACATCTGGGTTTATAGCCTTAACAGCTGCCCACGCCTCCTGCCAATAGTCTGCTGGTACCTTATAGGCAACATCGCAACGGTAGCCATCGAGACCCATCTCAATCCAGTAGCAGAGAGCGTCGGTCATAGCGGCACGCATATCGGCATTCTCGTAGTTGAGCGATGCGATATCGGTCCAGTCGTACTCTACGATAGGAAGGTCGGTAGCAGGGTCAATCTGGTACCAATCCTTCTTACCCTCCTGCCACCACTTAGCGTCGCGTGATGTATGGTTAGCCACCCAGTCGATAACGACCTTAAGACCGAGGTCGTGTGCCGCAGCGAGGAAGTGCTGGAAGTCCTCCAAGGTACCGAACTCAGGGTTGACAGCCTTGTAATCTACGATTGAGTAGTATGAGCCGAGTGTACCCTTACGACCATCAACGCCGATAGGGCTGATAGGCATAAGCCATACGATATCCACGCCCATAGCCTTCAACTCAGGGAGGTATTTCTCCGCAGCAGCGAAGGTACCCTCCTCGGTAGCCTGACGGATGTTGAGCTCGTAGACTACTGAGTTGTACTTGTCAAACTTTGCGTTCTCCTGCTTACCACAGTTGCAGTTGCAGCAACCTACCAATGTCGCAATAGCAGCAACAAAAGCCAAAATCTTCTTCATATTTCTTTAGGTTAAATTATTTGTTTACAACAACAAAGCCCCTTGCTGGGATATTAAGCTCGATGCGACCCTCGCCAAGGCACTTAGCCGCGCCGCCCTCGGTAGCCACTGCCACCTCGAGAGCGCCACACTTAGCAAACGATGGAAGCTCAACGCTAACGCTCTTAGCCTCGTAGCGAACATTGATACCCACCAATGTCCACTCGCCCATATAGTGACGGAGGAATACCCACACCTCATCGTCGACATAGAGCGTGCGGTAGTCGCCATACATCAAAGGCATAGAGGCACGACGCGCCTTGAGCAGTGCGCGTGTCATAGCAAGCTCCTTAACCTGGTAGTCATTGCTACACTCGAAGACCATCATATCGCGGTTATCTGGGTCGTTAGCACCTGGAACACCATACTCATCACCCTGGTAGATACAAGGAACACCTGGCACGGTGGTGATGATAGCCTTGAGGAGCTGCAAGCCTGAGTGACCCTTATCCATATCGCCCACTACAACCTCACGGTGCCAGCCCTCAGCCTTGTCGTCGTACCAGCCGAGTGCCATATCGCCACCAGCGAGTGAGATGAAGCGAGGCTTATCGTGGTTACCTGTGATGTTACCCATAGTGTGGTGCGAGCCATAGGCCGCCTCCGACTCCTCGACAACAGCAACGATATCGCGCATAGAGCGAGCCTCGTCGACGATGACATCGCGTGATGTGTGGTAGAGGTTGAAGTCGAACTGTGAGTCGATCATACCAGACTTAACATACGAGCCAATAAGCTCAACATCGCCGTAGGTCTCACCAATCTGCCACATCTGGCGCTCAGGCATCGACGACTTCATCTTATGGGTGAGCATACGCCAATAGTTGAGTGGAATATGCTTGCACGCATCGTGACGGTAGCCATCGAAGTCGAAGTTACGCACCCAGTGGAGTGCCGAGTCGGTCATAGGCTCACATACCTCCTCGCGCTCAAGGTCGAGGCTTGGGATATGCTTATCAAACCAAGTGGTGAGGCGCTGCTCGTCCCACAAACCGATATTCTCACGACCATCAGGAAGGATAAGGTCGGTAGTCCAATCAGGATGCTCCTGCAATACAGGTGAGTTGATATGGAGATGGTTAGCCACATAGTCCAAAATGACATTCATCTGGCTATCGTGTGCCGTAGCGAGCATCTGGCGAAGCTCATCCTCGGTACCAAAGCGCTTATCTACAACGGTGCTATAAATAGGCCAATAGCCGTGGTAGCCCGAGAACTTAGTGTCAGGGTTCACATTCTGACCCCACGCGTCGTAAGGGTTCTGTGTGATAGGCGAAATCCAGATTGTGGTGATGCCGAGGTCGCTGAAGAAGCCATCCTCAATCTTTGCGGTGATACCCGCAAGGTCACCACCCTGATAGTCAACCTTATCCAACACCTCAGGCGAGTTAATCTTCCAGTCGTTAGCGGTGTTGCCGTTGTTAAAACGGTCAATCATAAGCGAGTAGAGAATCTGCGACTGGCTATCCTGACGACGGATGTTGTTAGCATCGGTAACAACCGCACCACGCTCCAATGGGAGGAGCACATCGTTGAAGCGGCCATCCTCCGACGCTGCAAAGACGCGTATTGCCGAGCGGTCGAAGCCCTTAGCGCACTCAGGGATGGTAACGGTAATCACATTGCCGTCGACAATAACATCCTCGAGGCGGTTATTCTGCCACAAAGCCACGGCCTCAACAACAGGCTTCGTTGCCTCCACAATCACGCAGCCATCATCCTCGATAGTGGCCGACATATAGCTCTCCTTGTCGCGCTCGCCACCGAGTACTACGATAGCGAGGGCCTCCTCACCATGCCATACATCGAGCGTAGATACGAAGTTAGTAACCTCTGTCGCAACCTCAAACTCCGACCAATCCTCAACCACTGGTGTAAGGCTAAGGCGCGCGTCAGCGGTGGTAACATTGTCGGCACCCACCCACTGAGGATAGTAGTCCGTAAGGTAGTGCGCAGTGGTGCCCACCTTGACATTCATAGGCACTACGGTAGCGTTGTTGCCGAGGGCGAACTTGCTCTCAGCCACATTGCAGCACGACGCGAGGTGAAGCACGCAGAGTGACATCACCATTGCTACTGCAACAGAAAGTGTAGATTTCAGTCTCATAAATTTATATTTTAGTAATTTTTGTCCGTGTCCGTATTTTGCGTCTGAGTTATGCGTCAAAAGCATACTCTTCGAGCTTTGTTTTTCACACCCTTGGGGTCGCAAC
Source organism: Alistipes sp. (assembly GCA_017631255.1). Classification (GTDB taxonomy): domain Bacteria; phylum Bacteroidota; class Bacteroidia; order Bacteroidales; family Rikenellaceae; genus Alistipes. The sequence continues at coordinate 13,140 of JAGBTP010000042.1, read as the reverse complement.
TATTGCCACATAGCCCCCACTACGCCGCTACTCTGCAATGTCCATCATCCAGTCGATGCCCTCGTGGAGGTTATTCGCGTTGGTGAAGTCCCAATAGGAGTTATTCTCCCAGGTAGAACCATATCCCCACGCCGCAGGGTAGGTGTAGAGGCCAAGACCGTGACCCTGAGCCTTACCCTCCAAGAGGTCGGGCAGCGACTCTGTGCCCCAAGTGATTACACCGATGCCGCCACCAGCCTTCACATCCTCAGCCAGCGCCTTAAACCACGCGCGCTGCTTGGCAGGGGTGTAGTTCACGCCGTTGGTCGCATCGTTCCAGTCAGGATAGTTGTACGAGTTATCGCACCAGTCGCCCATCCACTTGCCATTAACCGTACCCGTAGTGAAAGAGTACGCCGTCTCGAGCACCATAATGCGCTTACCGTGCTTCTCGACCATAGCCTTGCCCATCGTCTCGAAGTTGGGGTACGAGCCCATCGAGTGACCGATATTAGTACCTGGGTACCACGAGAGGGCGATGATGTCGTAGTTCGTACAACCGCTCTCCTTGTAAGTATCCACATAGCCCACCTTCGAGGGGTTGGCGATATGCAGTGCAGATAGGAGCTTCACATCGTACTTACGCGCAAAGTCGCGTACGGCGTTATGGCCATAGTTGAGCAGGCGCGCAGTGCGGGCAGCATCGTGTGAGCCGTTGAGCATAAAGCCAATGTTCACCTCGTTGCCCACCGCCACAATAGCTGGGTCGATGCCCTCACTATGCAGCGCCTCGAGTGACTCGAGCACCCACTTGTATATCTGGCCACCAAGCGAATTCTCGTCCAGCGCCTTCCAATCCTCTGGTATATTGTTATGCTGCGCACTCGTAGAGGTGTACTTGTCGTAGTCGGGCTTGAGCGTAAGCATAATATCGAGGCCCGCCGCCTGTGTGCACTTAGCATCCTCCAACACGCGCTCCCACTGCTGCCAGTCGATAGTCACGCCATTATACACCTCGAAGGCTACCCTGTCGAGCTGCAAGCGCACGATATTGGCACCGTGGGCCTTAATCGAGGCATAAGGGTCGGCCACCTCGCCACCCTCGCGATACACAAGACCGAGATCTTGCATAAAGTTCGCAAACGACATCGTCGTACCCTTGTAGAACTTCTCCGCTTCGGGCTCTGGCTCGGGTTCTGGTTCAGGCTCTGGCTCGGGTTCTGGTTCAGGTTCAGGGGCTGGGTTATCTGGCTGCTCCTTATTAGGATCGTCGGGCAAGTTAAAGCCCTTATCAGGGTTACACGCCACAGATGCGAGCAGCGTAAGCGATAATATTGCGCATATCAACCTCTTCATAGTCGTAGTCGTTTTTAGGAGTCGGGAAGCCGATCAAAGCCGCCCGACTAAAAGGAATACCACGCACGCATACGCATACGCGCGTGGTATTGTTTAGGTATTAGATAGCAGGAGTTGCACCAGCCTCAACTACATAAACATTGTAGTTTGCACCGTCAATGTAGATGTCGTAAGGAGTGTCGAGTGTAACATTCATAGTGATGTTACCACCAGCCTCAGATACTGCGATAGCATCGCCTACATTGTGAGTACCACCAGCAGTTGAACCCATCCAAGTGCCATTTTTGAGCAACTTGAAGTTAGCACCCTCACCCCATGAGTCCTGGAATGTTACATTCTTTGCAACGAACAAACCATCAGCAGCCTCTGTTGCGATGTCTGAAGTCCACTGAGTGCCGTTAATGTCACCCTTGATAGTCCAAACATCAGCAGCACCGCCTGCTGTTGGATCCTCGCCACCTGCTACAACAACGAACAACTTAGAAGTTGTTGGGTTGAAGTAGAAGTCGAAAGTACCAGCGTCGATCCACATATCAGCACCACCGTAAGTCAAGGTGTTCTCACCAAGAACGAGCTTCGAGCCGTCGTTACCGAACTTCTCATCCCAAGCGGCGTTCAAACGGATAAGGAGCTTACCCTCAGCTGAGATCGAGAGACCCTCGGTTACATACCAGCCATCACCACGATCTACGAGGGCGACATCCTCACCCCATTCGTTGAAGTCACCGATAAGGCCATAGGTAGTAACCGCAGGCTTCTCAGGCTCAACTGGAGCCTCGCCATTAACGCTAGCAAGCCACTTGCCGTTAGCATCCTTCTCGGTAAGAGTGAAGATGTAGTCCTTGTCAAGAACGATGTCCTTGATATCTACAGTCTGCTCAGAACCGTTGTTGAAGATAACAGAGATGGTCTTGCCAATAGCTGAAGCATCGAAAGTATATGCGTAGTACTCCTTGCCATCAATAGTCTCTGTAGAGAGAGCTGTACCAGGCCAAGTGCCGCCATACTCACCGAGGTCGCCCCAACCATAGATGTTGCAGTTAGTCCAACCTGTAGCAGTTACATCAGCGTAGAACTTAATGTCCTTAACCTCAACACCACCAGGAGCCTCGCCCTCGGGCATTACCCAGATCTTGAAGTCAACGATGTTGAAGTAGATGTCGTATGTGCCAGCAGGAGCAGAGAGATTCTTACCACCTGCTACAAGTGTCAACTCCTCGCCTACAGTAACTGCAAATGGCTCAACATCGCCAGCAGCACCATAGTTGATGTCCCAACCATTGTTGAAGCGTACCTTGAACGCGTCAGCATCAGTAAGAGTAACACCCATGCGAACGAAGAGGTTCTCAGCTACCTCGCTCATGTAGAGGTCAGCCTGTGTACCCCACTCGGTGATAGTACCAACAACACCCCAACGATCTGGCTCAGTCACAGGACCCTCTGGCTCTGGCTCAGTGTTGTCACCGCCATTAGCAGTATCCTCCTCAGTGCCATACTTACCAGCGTTAAGCTCGATAAGACCAGTTACAGGGTTGAAGTAAACACGATACTTACCAGCAGCAACAGCGATATTGTCACCGCCCTGAGCGCAATCAACACCCCAGTTGAGGTCCCAAGCAGCATCAGCACGGAACTTCATCTCAGTAGCATCGGTAGCCTCGATATCAGCATAGAAGCGAGTCCACTTAGGGTTGTACTCCATAACGATATCAGTCTCCCAGTCGCCGTTAAGACCGATAATACCGATCTGATCAGCTGACCAAGTCTTCTTCAATACCAAAGTAGTGTTGTCGAACTCGAAGCCGTAGAAACGCTTAGCGTAAGCCTTGATATCCTGTGAGCCACCACCAGTGATAAGCTGGAGTGAAGAAGCCTCAGCCTCAGCAGTTGTGTTGTCCTCCAAGCCCCAGTTGCAAGTGTCATCCCAGCCAGCAACGCCAGTAAGCTTAAAGCCGTTAGCTGCCTTAGAAACACCCTCAGCATCAGCGAAGTCTACGATACCAGCGAAGGTAGTACCGCTTGCAGTGTAATCGAAGAGGAACTGAGTCTTTGAGTGATCCCAACCGCAGTAGTCACCGATAACCCAAACCTTCTCGAACTTCTCGGTAGGCAATACATCAGCCACGAATGACTTGAAGGTAGCCTTAACGATGTTTGAATAGAGCTCAGTACCTGCAACAGCAGCACCCTTATCAGTATTAAGGTTAGCCACGATTGCGAAGTACATATCTACACTTGCACCTGCCTCAGCAAAGTCCAAAGCTACGACATTGAGGTCTGACTGAGTAAGGGTGATGGTACCCTCGTCGAAGGTAGCCTTAGCCTTCTTCATATCAGCCATATCCTCGCTCTTAGAGATATAGAGGTTGTGAGACTGTGCAGTAGCCACACCAAACTCAGCCTTGGTGTACTCGACAACGATATCAGCACCGCCCTCAGCGAGGTCGCAACCTGCGATATCACCCAATACTGGAGCAACAGCGTTCTCAGGGAAGTACTGCACATCGATATGCTCCTGCGTACACGATGCGAAAGCCACACCGGCAAGAGCCATAATGCTATATAATAACTTTTTCATTTTCTGTTAGTTTTAATCGTTATTCGTGACTAACTATTAATAACCAGCGTTCTGTGTAAGGTTACCGTTTGCGTTAACATCTGCTGGTGGCAATGGGAAGAGGTTGCGGTGGTCTGCAACAGCAGCGCCCTCCTTAACCGAGCCCTTGTACTCCCAAACATAGTCTGCAGTGGTGAACTGACCGAAACGAACGAGGTCAGAACGACGGCAACCCTCCCACATAAACTCGCGTGAACGCTCATCAAGAACATCCTGAGCAGTGAAAGATGATACAGCCTCGAGACCTGCACGAGCACGAACAGCGTTCAACGATGCAAGACCCTTAGCGTTGTCGGCCTTACCGCGAGCAGCACACTCAGCAAGCATAAGGTGAGCATCAGCAACACGGAACAATGGGAAGTCGGTATCAACGAAACCTGTTGTCTGTGCAGCAGAGCCGTCGTGGTTAACATTACGGAACTTCATTGACTTATAACCACCTGAAGTGAAGGTGAAGATGTCGACGATCTCAGTACCGTAGTCGGTGAAGAACATTGCACGAGCATCACCAGCGGTGTAGCGCTCAGACACCTGCTTGGTAACTGACAAACCACCCCAACCAGATGAGATACCAGCCTCAGCAGCGTTCATATCGCCACCTGTACCTGCGAAGATGAGGAAGTTGGTACCACCATAAGATGTGGTGTTGATACCATCGTGAGGAACGGCAAAGATGATCTCGTTTGCAGCACCGAAGGTAGCATTTGCAGTGAAGAGGTGGTTATCTGCTGCGAACAAGTCAGCGAAGTTCTCGTGCAAGTTATACTTAGCTACGAGGTCCTCGCAAATAGCAGCACACTCAGCATAGCGATCCTCGCCTACATAAACCTCAGCGTTGAGGTACAACTTAGCAAGAATCATCTTAACGAAGCCCTTATCGCAACGGCCATATACATTAGTACCCTCAGCTGCGAGGTCATTGCCCTCGAGAAGCTCCTGGCACTCCTTCTCAATCCAAGCGAAGAGGTCTGCACGGCTGATCTGCTTAGGACCAACAGCACCTACTGCATCGCTCTCAGTAGAGAATGGCACATTACCGAAGAGGTCGATAGCGTGGTAGTAAGACAATGCGCGAAGTGCACGAGCCTCAGCGATGAGAGCACCCTTGTGCTGGAACTCTACACCTGCTGGGTTAGTGTTCACCTGGCGGATAAGCTCGTTGCAGAGGCTCACCTGGTAGAAAATACGGTAGTACATAGCAACGATAAACTGGTTAGATGCCTGCCAGTTCATATTGTGCATATCTGGCAAACCGGTATCGTTCCAGCAGCAAGTAGCCTCGTCAGTAGTCAAGCACTGGAGGTTGAAGTAAGCACGGAGGTACTGACCGAAACCACCATCAACACCACTGATATCTGGGCCACCGTTAGCACCATCAGATGATGAGCAAGCAAGACCCTGGTAGCACTTTGCAAGGAGAGCCTCGAAAGCAGCCTCATCCTTCAACACATCCTGTGGAAGCTGTACGTTAGGATCGATAGGAGTTACGTCCAAATCGTTAACGCACGAGCTAAAGCCAAGAGCAAATACTCCGGCAACAGCCAACATTAAAACTTTAATATTTTTCATAATACTTATTCGATTTTAGACGATTAGAAATTGAACTTCACACCAAGGATGTAGGTACGAGGACGAGGATACATATTGTTGTCGATACCTGAATAAACCTCAGGGTCAACACCCTTGTAACCTGTGAAAGTAGCTACATTTGATACAGTACCAAATACATCGAGTGTAAGGTTACGATCGCAAGCCTTACCGAGGTTGAAGCGGTAGCTCAAGGTGATATTATCAAGCTTGAGGAACGATGCGTTGCGAACATAGTAGTCTGACAAGTACTGACCTGAGCTGCGGAAGTTGGTCTGTGGAGCTGTAACAACACGGTTGTTAGTGAAGTTATTAGTCCAGAGGTCGGTCAAGAGCTCACCGTTAGACGATACATTGTCGTAAACATAGTTACCGATGTTAGCGTGAGCCGATACAGCGAGGGTAAGAGCCTTCCAAGAGAGCTGAGTGTTGAAACCGATGGTTACATCTGGAGCAGCCTTCTTGTAAACATACTTATCCTTCTCGTTAACCACGCCATCCTCGTTGCGGTCTACATACAAGCCCTCGATTGGACGACCGTTAGCGTCGTAGATCTGCTGGTACACATAGAATGAGTTGGTTGGCTGACCTGTCTGGTGAACCTGGCAAGTACCACCTACACCACCTGAGTAACCACCGGTGTCAACACCGTAGTAACCCTCAGCCTCATCGTCGCTGGTAAGACGAGTGATCTCGTTCTTGTTCCAAGCAACATTAGCACCGATGTTCCAATACCAATTCTGAGTCTGGATAGCAACAGCGTTCAACTCAACCTCAACACCGATATTCTTAAGGTCACCGATGTTTGCATTGAGGTAGTTAGTAAGGTTAGCACCTGCAGGAACTGGAGTAAAGTTCAAGAGGTCCTTAGTTGCGCGATAGTAGAAGTCGGCGCTTGCAGTGATGCGACCATCGAGGAAGCCGAGGTCGAAACCTGCGTTGTAAGTAGTGGTAGTCTCCCACTTAAGGTCGGCGTTGTAACCAACAGGCTTAATTGGGTGAACCAAGCCAGTCTCATCGGTATAGCCACCGAATGGGTAGTAAGAACCGAGCTGGTTATAATAATATGTAGGAAGTGCGTCGTAGAGACCGCCTACATCCTGCTGACCAGTCTGACCGTAGCTCAAACGAACCTTCAATGCTGACACGGCGTCAACATCCTCCAAGAATGACTCATTCTTAGCATTCCAAGCCAACGCTACTGATGGGAAGATACCCCACTTGTTGTTCGCAAAGCGTGAAGTACCATCGGCACGCAATGTTGCGGTGATTGAGTAGCGGTTGTCGTAAGAGTAGTTAGCACGACCGAAGAACGATACGAGGAAGTACTCGCTCTTAGAGGTCTTAGGCTCTGAAGTGTAGTAGTTAGCAGCAGCAGAATCCATAGGAACATATGGCTCGTTGCTGTAAACATCCCACTTAGACACATCAGCCACACGCCATGACTCGTTGAATGACTGAGTATAGTAGTGCTGCCAAGAGTAACCGAGCATCACATCGAACGAGTGGTCGCCCAAGGTCTTAGCATAAGCACCGTAGAACTCCAAAGTCTGGTCACGCTTAAGCTGTGAGTAGTTAGAGTGGTAACCTGAACCTGCCTGATCGGTAGCGTGGATTGACTGCTCAGCACCTGGAGCTACATCAACAGTACCGTTTGACTTAGAGATATCGAGACCGAGGTTAAGGTTAAGGCGAAGATCCTCAAGACCGTGGATCTTGTAATCAACCTGAGCGTTACCCACGAAACGCTTAGCAGTAGAGAGGTCTACCTTATCGTTAAGCATTGCAACTGGGTTCTGGTTAGCCATTGTGTTGTGCTTACCATCAACACCACGCCATGAGTAGTAACCGTTGATACCACCATCCTCGTTTGCGAGGTAAACTGGCTTAGTAGGGTCGAACTGAACAGCCTGGCTCACAGCACCTGTGTTAGCGAAGCGGTTGTCCATGATCATACCCTTACCGTTTACATTGATAGTAAGGTGGTTGTCCCATACAGTTGGGCTGAGGTTAACAGAGAGGGTGTGACGCGACATATTAGATGTCTTAAGAGTACCATCCTGGTTCAAGTAGCCGTAAGAAACACGATATGGGAGGTTGCTCTTCTGACCCATCTTAACATTACCTGTGAGCGATACATTACCCTCGTAAGACTGTGCAAGCTGGTAGATCTCACGCTGCCAATCGGTGTTTACATAGTTACCGTTAGCATCGGTGTACTTAGTAGCTGAGCGGTAAGCATCAGTATCCTGAGTACCGTAGTACCACTCCAAAGTCTGACGCATCTGGTCGCCGGTCATTACATCTACAAAGCGAGCGTTCTGGCTCAACGATGCGGTGAAGTCAACAGCTACATGAGGAGCACCTGTGTCGTACTTAGAGCCCTTCTTAGTAGTGATGATGATGACACCGTTAGACGCGCGTGAACCATAGATAGCTGTTGCAGACGCATCCTTAAGTACGGTGAATGACTCGATATCCGATGGGTTGATAGATGCCAAAGCGTTACCTACACCTGAGATACCTGAGTTAGACACTGGAAGACCATCGACAACAACGAGTGGGTCGTTCGAAGCGTTGAGTGATGAACCACCACGGATACGGATTGTAGAGGCTGAGCCTGGAGCACCGTCACCAGAGGTGATAACAACACCTGCCGACTTACCACGAAGGAGGTCGGTTGGCGATGTAGCCAGACCCTTGTTAGTCTGGTCTGCCTTAACGGTAGAGATAGAACCTGTAAGGTCGTTCTTCTTTACCACACCATAACCGATGACAACCACATCATCGATCATAGCTGAGTCCTCCTCGAGGACAACGCGCTGCAACAACTCTGATGATGCAGCAAGGGTCTGGGTTACATAGCCGATGTAGCTAACAACAACCACAGACTCACTACTGTTAACATTCAGTACATACTGACCGTTAACATCGGTGGTGATACCGTTTGTCGTGCCCTGCTCGACAACAGAGGCTCCGATAACCGGCGTTCCGGTAGCATCAACTACCACACCTTTAACCTCGTATCTACCCGACTGGGCAAACACTTGGGCGGGAATTGCCATCGCTAAGATAGCCAAACCCAAACACATAGTTAAGAATTTTCTCATAGTGTTTTAGTGTTAGTTAATAATTAGTTAGTAAATGTTTATTGTATCGATTTGTCGATTCTGATATTAAACTGCAGCGGTGTGGCGAGCCCAGACTCACCACACCACTACATATATTATTCGCGCTTTGTGCTGATGCCAAACACAGCCGCCGCACCGAGGATAAGCGATACGCCAGCCACAACGAGCATCGATATCTGACCCGTCTGCACGCCATCGATAACATCGCCACCAACAACGCCAAGGATAAGACCGCCGACGAGCGACGCCACGATCTGTGGCAAGCAGATTGTACAGTTAAACAAGCCGAGGTACGAGCCCATAGCGTTACCCGAAAGCGAGCTGGTGAGCATCGCAAATGGCATTGCGAGCATTGCCGCCCAAGCGCAACCGATGAGTAGGAACGACACGAAGAGCATATACTGGTCTACGATATAATATGTCGAGATGAAACCTACGGCACCGAGCAACAAGCTGAGTGAGTATGCCACCTTTGCGCTCTTGAATCGTGGCAACACCATAGCCCAAAGGATTGAGCCGATAGCCTGCACCGCAAAGAGAACACCTGTCCAGTCGCCCGCCGCCTGGTACTCTGCACTACCCGGAACGATAGTACCCCAAACATTCTCAGCGATACCACCTGTGGTGTAGGTCCACATATAGAGGAACGCGAACCAGCAGAAGAACTGCACGAGACCAATCTGCCAGAATGCCTTAGGAGCGCATACGAGAAGCTGCAACAAATTCTTTTTAGGCTCGTTCTCCTCACGCTTGATGCCGTTGAACTTAGCATAGTCCTCAGGATTCCACTCCTTAACGGTAGCACCGGTATAGAGCACACAGAGGATAAGGATAGCGGCACCGATGTAGAACGACCAAGTTACGGTATCTGGAATCTGACCCTCAGGAGCCACACTCTTAACGCCAAGCCAAGTGAAGATGTATGGGAAGAGGTAACCCACGAGAGAACCAGCATTGCACAAGAGGCTCTGGATAGAGTATGCCTCGGTCTTCTGCTCGTCGTTAACCATATCGCCGACCATCATCTTGAATGGCTGCATCGCCATATTGATCGAGGTATCGAGGAGCATAAGCATAATAGCACCAAAGGCAAGTGCCGCCTTAACGGTCATATCGAAACTACCCGAATTTGGCAGGAGCGCCATAACGATAACGGCAACCAAAGCACCCACATAGAGGTAAGGCTTACGGCGACCCCACTTGCACCAGGTCTTGTCGCTCATAGAGCCGACGATAGGCTGCACAATCATACCCATCAACGGAGGCAATACCCAGAAGAAACTAAGGGTGTGGGGATCAGCGCCCAATGTCGCAAAGATGCGGCTGATGTTTGCACTTTGCAGAGCATAGGCAATCTGCACGCCGAAGAATCCGAAACTCAGATTCCACATCTGGCCAAATGAAAGGTTAGGTTTTTGCATAAAAATCAATATTTGCTAATTTATCCGTTTGTCGTCCGTCAAAAATCGCTGGGCAGAGGAGTGGATTAATAAAATTTTTTAATATCTACACAGCCTCAACACTACAAATTTTGAAAAAATTTATGAGACTTGCAAATATATCGCGACAAATTAGCCTATAATCGGGATGAATTGCTCGATTAGGGACCTGAATGGTGACTCAGCCAATTTGCACTATGCAAATACTGAACCACGACTTGCGACCAAATCCATAGCAAAAGCTATAAAGTTCGGCCCCATAGTCTCTCTTTGACATAAGTCAAATAACGGAGCTCTCAACACTGCCCCACCGAATAACACCAGCACCAGCGCACCACACCCCAAATTCTGCAATTTTGCACCACACTCTCGCCACACCGAAACCACAGTTCTCACCGCCGAAAAGCGAATCAAGAACCCACTATTAAAAACCATATTACTCTACTCTTTTATCGTCTAAAAATTGAATTTTTGCTATTCAATAACCACCCCTACAAGGTGTCGATGTTGGTGGAATTTTGCAGATTGAGTTTTTATTCTTAAATTTGCAAATATGATAAATTTGCGAAATATAAATAATATTGTCATAATTATGCTATTTGCGCTGCTACACTTTGTAGTGGCAGCCGTAAGCCGAGCACTCGACTATTACGACGATATACCCCTGACGATTCTAACCATAACGATGGTCATAGTGGTGGCGATGCGCAACAACGCGCGCGTCGAGACGATGGCCATTATGACCCTCGTTGCCACACTCTTGGGCTTTGTCATTGGCTCGTGGCTACGCGAACCAATGTACCACATCGCGAGAAACGAGACACTCGCACCCGCAATATCCACATTCATAATAACATCGGTGCTGGGTATAGCCACCAACTACATCACATCACGACGCGCCGAACACCGCAATAAGGGGGGTTATTTTCCCATTTCGGCCATTAGTATCGTTGTTACGGCGCTCTCGATTCTCATCCTTCGAATGGTATATGTGGTGATGGACCGTGCTGAGATTTTCACCGAAGGTATGCTTCTGGACGGCATCCTGCGCATTGCGGGCAACAGCTGGGCGCTACTCATACTCCTCGCCTCGAATATCGTCCTCACACGACGCCTAATGCGCCTTCGCAAGGAGGGGCGCAACCCTCGCCGCACAACGGCATTGCTACTTATACCCTCCATCGTGATAATACCCCTCATCACAGCCGCTGCAATATACTTCGACGCACCATATTTTAGTGCCATCGGTAGCACATTTGCCGAGTATATGCGTGCCCTTTCAGCCGCCCTACTTCTGGACCTCATAATCGTTACAATATGCTACTTAGTGCTTGCATCGCTCAACTCACGCAACGAGCTACGCGAGGAGCGCGAGCTTAAGCATCGCAGTGAGTATCAGTACGAAAGGCTCAAGCAGCAGATAAATCCCCACTTCCTGTTTAACTCGCTGGGCATCCTCGACTACCTTGTTCAGGAGCACGAGACCGAGCGCGCAAGTTCCTTCATCCACAAGCTCGCAGGTATGTATCGCTATATGCTCAGCAACGACCAAAATCCACTTGTCAAGGTGAGCGAGGAGCTCGACTTCACGCTTAAATATGTCGACCTGCTCAAGGAGCGCTTCACCGAGGGTATGCTCTTTGAGATAGATGTCGACAAGGCCTACCACGACTACTACATTGTGCCCTGCGCACTGCAACTCCTGGTCGAGAATGCGACTAAGCACAATGTTGTGAGTAGTGATATGCCGCTGCGTATATCTATCTCCATCGAGGGTCAGCACATCGTGGTGCGCAACAACCTGCAACCACGCACGCACGGACAGCCATCGACGCACCTCGGCCTGGAAAACATACGCCGCCAGTACCTCGATATCACCAAGCGTGACATAAGCGTGCAAAAGACTGACAATGAATTTATAGTAAAACTCCCCATAGTATGATAAAAGTACTCATCGTAGAGGACGAGATCCCTGCGCAGATAAACCTCAAGAAGCTCATCGACAAGTGTTGCGACAATAGCCGCATCGTAATGACACTCAGCTCGGTGCGCTCGACTATCAAGTGGCTCGAAGATAACCCCGACGGCGCCGATGTCATCTTCCTCGATGTCGAGCTTTCGGATGGCATCTGCTTCGACATATTTGAGCGCGTCAAGATTTCGGCACAGGTCATCATCACCACCGCCTACGACAACTACGCCATCAACGCCTTCCGCATAAATAGCGTCGACTACCTCCTCAAGCCTATCATCGAGAGCGACCTCCAGCGTGCGTGGGAGCGCTGCAAGGAGCGCCTCGAGCAGCGCGCAACGCCTAACATCGAAGCCCTCCTGAATATCATGTCGAAGGCCGGCGCAGCGAAGGATAAGGAGTATAAGAAGCGCTTTATCGTCAAGATGGGTGAGAAGATTATTATCATCCCCGTCGAGGAGATAGCCTACTGCTACTCAGAGGATAAGAGCACCTATGCCGTCAACCGCAACGGCACGCGCCGCCTGCTGGACTACTCGCTCGACACGGTACAGGAGATGCTCGACCCGAAGCTATTTTTCAGGGTATCGCGCAGCTGCATCGTCTCGATTAACTCCATCGAGAACATCTCGAAGCACCTTGGCACGCGCCTCAAGCTGCAACTCTCGCCCCACTCCGACGATGACATCGTCGTCAGCCGCAGCCGCACCTCCGACTTCCTCGACTGGCTCGACAGGAACTAAGGTACGCGTATATAAATATAGGTACGATATGGCAACTCCGAGTGGGGTTGCCTTTTTTGTTATGCGCCGACGCAAGACCTACCCACGAAAGGGGGAGGGGAGACAGAAAGCAACCCGCGACCACACAACAACACTCGCCCGCAACCCACGACAACCACTACACCTACCCGCGAAAGGGGGAGGGCAGCGGAAAGCAACCCGCTACCACACAACAACACTCGCCAGCAACCCACGACAACCACGACACCTACCCACGAAAGGGGGAGGGCAGCGGAAAGCAACCCGCGACCACACAACAACACTCGCCCGCAACCCG